>JACMPL010000029.1 GCA_014377525.1 Candidatus Saccharimonadota bacterium | reverse complement strand
CCAAATTTCAATTTATTTGGAAGGGTTTTTCTGGTAAATCGGGTACTAATAAGTATTTGCGAGAACGAGCAATAATCACTCAACATACCGGATACATGTAGAACCTAAATACTTACAGTTTAAATTTTCGAATGTATGCTCTGGCTTCCCTGCGAGACTCGGACCAGTGACATTCTCGCCAACAGGCGGGTTTCATTTCTCTAGCCTATCAAATAGGCAGTCTCATTTAACAAAGCTAAATCTACAGACTGCTAGTGAGTTTGCTGTCAAAGTGGATTATAATAGTTATTGTACTTGTCAAGAATTCAAACTGCTCGAACGTAGTTAATAATTAAGGAGTCACCATGTCTAACGCCACCACTGATTATAGCGACTTAAAAGCACTGTACATTAACGGCTCTATCAAAAAAGACAAAACCAAATCACATACGCAGGTGCTCATGAATAAATCTGCCAAGATTATGAAGTCACAGGGTGTCGACGTCGAACATATATACCTCCTGGATCATGCGATTGCGTACGGCATGATCAAAGACGGAAAAGAAGACGGCCAGGCCGATGATTGGCCGATGATTCAGCAAAAGATAATGGCAGCCGACATCTTGGTCATTGGTTCACCGATCTGGCTCGGCGTAAAATCGAGCGTCGCGACGTTGCTGATCGAGCGCATGTATGCCTACAGTGGCGACCGGAACGACAAAGGCCAATACCTATACTACGGAAAAACCGGCGGTTGTATTATAACTGGCAACGAAGACGGCATTAAACACTGCGCCATGGACATTTTGTATGCTCTGCAACATATTGGCTACATGGTGCCGCCACAAGCTGATTGCGGTTGGATTGGTGAGGCCGGTTCGGGAGCCAGCTATGGCGATACCGAGTGGGATGGCAAAAAGATTGATCCTCCAACTGGCTTCGATAACGATTTTACAAACCGTAATACCACTTTCATGGCCTGGAATCTAATGCACACGGCCCGGATGCTGAAGGACAATGGCGGTATTCCTGAGGTGGGCAACACAACCGAGGGCTGGCAAAACGTTGCCAATGCAAAAAGTGATAATCCTTAATACCAGTAATGGTACTCGGCGAAAAATCAGCCAATCTGCCTGCCGATCAGATTGAGCTGTTTGGCGGGCAGTTATACTCTCGTTCAGCGGAGCTTCTGGGTGTTGAGGCTTGCTAGCTGGTCGTCTGATCTGTCATCTGGTAATAGTCCCTACCTTACTTAACAATCAGAAGGAACTGGATTCGAACCAACAATAATTGCTACCTGATCTTAGGCTTGCTAAACCTTGGCTTACATTGGTTAATTATCAAGATTATTGCTTAGAAAAATGCAACGTTTTCAATAATTTTCGTTTGCCTGGATTACCGTTCGGCAACTTATCGATTACTGTTATGCTTCCAATCGTGGCTACATCACCATATTGTAGTCGATTCGATTCTTGGAGGGTCGCGTGCGCGCGGTATTTCTCAAGCATATAATCAGGCTCATCAAAAATGGCATTTGCATCCGATAGGACATCTACTAGACTGGTGTGCAATTTGCGAAGCTCATCATTCATAATCATTGTCGTAACACGCACCTCATTGTTAGGTCCAAAAAACTCGTCCTCTCCGGCTGTAAGGGTAAATTCATTGAAGTTAGCGCAAAGTTGTTTGATTTTTTTCAGCAGGGTATCGTCCATACTATCGAGCTGGAAACTTGGAACTATAGTAATATGTAGCGGGTAGCTATCTGGTGAAAATTCATCTCCATCTTTCAACTGTTCAAGTAATTTAATAATTACGTATCTTTGCCTTGTCATTACTCATGTAGCCTTCCGATTTTTAATTGTACGCCGCACGATTCAAGGTCTTGGGCGTATGTTTCGGAAAAGTTGGGAATGGATAAGTCTGGATGTTTGATACTGAGGTGATTGAATACTCTATTTCTGATACATTCCCTGATAAATACGTATTTTTGAAGTTCGTAAAGAATGTGGAGGTCGGTTCGGCCCTGTTCGCGAATTTTTTGTTTTGTCATACCTATTTTTTCATCCACGATTGCAAGTCTTGTATCTCTAATATTTCCGTAGCTAGAGATTATATCTGCAATAGGAAAAACATCCGCTAGAGGTCTGCCGTATATTGGGTACGCAGCTAAGCATGTCCCAATGGCGTTCTCGTAGGCATCAGTCAACGGGTTGTTTGGCTTATTAAACGCATCAATGACTGTAACATCAAGCGCTATCCCACCAAGCTTGGTATTCAACTCCTTGCGTTTACCCATAGAGTCTGCGATTTCAACATCTTTATAAAATACTTCGTCAAAATGCACCGTAGTCGTATCAAGGTCCTTTACGGCGACCAAAAGGTCAATATCTGACCCTTCGCGAACTCGATACTCGATTAGATAGCTGCCGATGATAGATATCGAGTCAATGTCGCCTCTGACTCCGCCTTGTATAAATCTGGCTATTTCGAGGAGAGTAGGCTTATTATTCATAATCGTCAATACTTAATCAAACTTTATGTTGTCGCTCTCTTGGATAATGCCCGTTTGCAGCTCAAATATTCGCAGTTCTTCACTGCTATTGTTGATAATGGTATGCTTTTTCTTCTTTGGTACAAACACTCTCTCGAACGGCATCGCAGTTTTTGTTATTAGCTCCCCTCCGTCATTTTCCAGAATATAATCAAACTCACTTTCGCCAATCCATAGCTCAGCGTATCCAATATGCTTATGGAGCTGCAAAGATATATTTGGCTTTATGAGTAGTAGTTTTTGTCTGTGTACCATGTCATCCTCATCGTGTACGGTATCGAGCACGATAAACTTTCCCCAGGGACGTTCTACAAACCCATTTTTTGAGCGTTTACTATCTTGTGCGAGTTTATGAAATATCATTTATTTACACCCTTCACATCGAGAAAATCGAAAATATTGTAGTCCTTTGTTGCTTCAAATCCCTGAATGTATTCCTCGAATAGTTCGTTAATGTGATATGTGACCTTCTTAGCTTCTTCGACATTAAAATTGGCGTTCCACGAATATACTTTAATACTGCCGAAAGACTGGCCGAGGTATTTATGACTACGCGAACAACTGAAGAATATATACGCTTCACCCTTTTCGAGCTTGTGAATTAAGAACTGGTAAAAACCGGTATTGAAAGCTTTTATTTCTTCGACAAGTCCGGGCTCCATATTTTCTGTAAAAGATATATCCTTACGTGGCTTAAAGACAAAGAAAAGTAGGTTCGAGTCCTCGTTATAATTAAGCACCTGCGTATGTTCTTGGGCATGAAACACATCCTTCAGATAGCGGAAACTTTCGGTCAATGAGGCAAGCACTTGAGCAAATCCTTCGACTCCCATTGTTTTTAGTGTAGCGTAGGCGCTCACTGGTCCATGTGGTGAGCGAGACAACTCTAAGCTGTAGTTGTAAGGCGAATACTTTGAGAACTCTAAAGTATCATCTTCGCGATAACTGTACTCTATATTTTGAAGCGACTTTTTATCCTTTGTCATAAATAGCGAGCTTGAGTAGCTACAGAATCCGGTTTTATGAAAATCAGCACCGAAGCTGTCTGCGTAGGTAATATTTGCCATGAGTAAATATTTTTTCTTCATGGTCGAAAGGATATCTGGCCTAATTGAAAGAGGGTTTGCGTCGAAATCATAGCGAGCAAGTAGTAAGTAAACCCAGCCCAGAACGCTGTCGGTGTGGATATGAGGTATATAATCAAGTTTATACTTTTCCACTATTTCATCTCTTGCCTCTGCAATGCCTTTGATATCGTCAACCGCATGGTTTAGGGTAGTTAACCCGTTGAGGATAATAAGCGGTAGTTTCTCGCCATTTTTTACTATTTCTTCGAATGTTTCCTTGAATAGCTCTACTGGAAGAGTTGTATTCTCGGTTTTTAGTCTGATACAGTTGTTTATCCCTATACCAGCCCAGTTACACACTTCAACGTGACAAGGGTGTCCAAGGTCGCTAGAGATTACCTTGATTTTGCCTTGTAACCCTTGTTCTCTGAGGTTTGGAAAGGTTTTGTCGAGTGCAACCTTTAGTCCGTATAAATTCGTACCTTTGCCACCAAAGGTAAATATACCGCCGACTTGTCCACTATCCCAACCAGCAAGAGATGCAAAATAGTTAATAAGTTGTTTTTCAATAAGCATGAGTTTGCCTGACGATATATCTTGGGCAAAGTTTGGATTAGCAAAGCCAGCAATGAACGAAGCGACCTGACCGTATACGTTGACATTCGGGTGCACATTATAAAGGACTCCTGTACTGTCCCAATTCACAGCATTTTCGAAATAACCTGCAAAATTTTTGATAAATTCTTCTGGATCTTGCGCTTCATACCCAAACGGCTCTGCGTTTTCTAGCTCTTCTTTGTAATTAAAAACTCTGTATTTTGAGAAAAAGGGCTGGTCTGGTTTTTTCAACGGTAGAATAGCACTACTAAATTCTTCAACAATTCTCTTAATTTGTTCGGGGTCGTTGTAAAATAGATCTTTCATAGATTATGATATAGGTTAACTTTCATCCTTGCTAAAACGTATTCTGAACCCTTGCCGCTTTCCTACCAATATTGTGTGTCCGTTATCTACTAACAGTAATAGTTCGTCTTCTGTAATCTTTTGTCCATTTAGTTTAATTCCACCGCCCGATGCCAGTCTTCGTATTTCACTATTAGACTTGAAGCCTCCAGACGAGACAAGGGCAGAAAATATAGTGTCTTCTGAGCTCACCGTAATTTCAGTTAAGTCATCGCCGCGTAACACCTTGCGACTAAACCTACGCTCAAAGTTTTCCTTAGCAAGCTCCCCTTGTTCAAGGCTTCCTGCTGATGTTGCGGCCAGATATGTTGCAAGCTGCTTTTTTGTCTCAAGTGGTTTACATTGAGCTGCAGTTGTTAGACCTTTAATTTCTTGCTTGCTTACAGGCGCAAACGCGATTGCATAAGGTACTATGAGGGTATCTGGTATAGACATTATTTTGCCAAAAATATCATCTGGCCCAGAAGTTGTCGGAATATAGTTGTTGTATGATTTACTCATTTTACGACCGTCGCCGCTCGTACCCTCAATTATAGGTGTTAGGAGGATATCTTCGGGTTTTTGTCCGCGTTTTCTCTGGACATTTCTAGCTTGCTGAACATTCAATAGCTGATCGATTCCACCAATTTCAACGTCTGACTCTAGGTAAACTGAATCAATGCCTTGTAATGTAGCGTACATTGCTTCAGCGAGTGTCACGGCTGAGCCTTTTTGAATGCGTTCCCGGAAGTCTTTTCGCTGCGTGGCCTCTGATAAATTAACCATCTGAAGATACCCAAATGTTTCGTGTAATGCCATTTGCCCCAGCCATGTACTATTGCGATGAATGTGTACATTTTCGCCACTAGTATTGAAAAAGTTATCAACTTGCCCGCGGTAAGATGTGACATTCGTTACGATTTCATCATCACTGAGAACTTTTCGTGCACCGTCGCGTCCAGATGGATCACCAATTTTGGCGGTAAAATCGCCAAAGATTAGATCAATCTTATGTCCAGCCCGACTGAATAAATCAAGCACCCGAATAGGAACAATATGGCCGATGTGTACGTCAGGACCCGTTGGATCAATGCCCATTTTGACATTGAGTTTTTCGTTATTATCAAGTCTTGTCTTTATGTGATCTAGACTTAAGTCATACTCGAGTTTCGGCTCCACTAAATCAATAAACTCCTCAGGGGAAATTCCGATCAGTGGCTCATTGCTCTTTTCTAAATATTTATCAGCGCAAAACATATTAGATTTATAATAACAGATTACAGTAGATAAGGCAAACGTATGGTTTTGGGTTTTTAATGTATTTTGTATCACAAAACCAGGGACAGGTCTTGGAAATGGGCCATTTATTCGACTGATTGCTTCCTAAGGATGGGAGCGGCTGGGCTAGGACCTTATTAAAAGAGCGCAATGAAAGTACTGCCCTTTCGGACGGATCTTTCATTTGGACCTTGTTGGTTGTCAACCTCTACCTTTAGTGAACACCTAGTCTTTTCTCCAAGAGCGTAGCGGCGTAAGCCGCTGGGCTCATCTTGAGCGCACTGTGGATTCGCTTGGTATTGTAGTAAAACATTGTTAGCGCCACGGACTCGTGAAACTGGGTAACTTCTTGGTGGCGGTTTAGGTCTCCAAGCTCCAGCTTGAAACTGCCAAAGAAGCGTTCCATGAATCCGTTCTGCCAAGGACTGGCTCGAGTGCTACAGCTGAGCGTTATTTCCATTCGCTGACACGTCAGCTGGTGCTTGTAACTCAAGTATTCGGTGCCTTGGTCGCTGTGCAGAATAGTTGGAGCTGGGTGTTTGCTGAGGGCGTCTAGCAGCGCTTCGTGCGTCAGTTCGCTACTTGTGTCGTAGCCCCAGCCGCCAACCCAAGACCTGTCGGGTCTTGAGATCCATGACGACTGCTAAATAGTAGTGGCAGCCTCGAAACCACAGATGAGTGAAGTCTTGTACCCAGGCACCAGAGCTGGTCATACCGGCATAGCTCAGGTCACTTTGTGGCCGAGTCTCGTCTCGGAACACGGCAAAGTGTTTCAGGTCATTGGGAGCGGCAGCTATCTCCGCTGGTGCACTGCCATTGTAGCGCTTCTTCTTACTTGGCCGGGTAATGGTGACGTCGGCTAGCGTCCGAATGCGTCGAGCTTTCTTCTCACTCCAGCCGAGGTGTAGAGCGAGCCGCTCAACACCGTAGTACTGGTGCTCCTCATGAGCAGCGAGTAGCTCAGTAACAGCCAACTGGTCGCGAACTACCAGTTGTTTGGGCGGACTGTAGTAGCTGGTTCTGGATACGCCCAGGACGGCGGCGAAATGTTTCCGCCATCCTGGTTCGACTTCGTCCAGGATGGCTACTTTTTTGGGCGCTTGAGTTCAGCGGTTGCCCGACCAAGCAGGTTGTATAGCTGTTCGTTCTCCTGAATGAGGTTAGCACTCCCGTCGACGACGGTGTCACGGAGCCAAGTGTAAATACTCTTGCTGCTGACTTGGTAGTGAGCGCTCGCTACGCTCACGTTCATACCCTCGTCCCGGATTTTGGTTAATATCTCAGCCTTTACGTGCTGGGCTGTTGGTATACCTTTGGCCATATGTGCCCCCTTATTTAGATGAATTATACCGTCTTTGGTTGAGACAGTGTGTTCAGTTTAAGGGGAGGGTGACAGCTATAAAGCTTGCTGTCATATAACATTCAACAATTCATCAATGGCTGTATTTTGAAAAGCGTATTCCGCTGAGTTAATGCTACTGATATTGCGGTAGCTATGGTCGGCATTTGCTATTTCAATTACGTCTGCGTCAACATGATGTGCAGCCAATTCGGCCCTGACTTGGATTTTCACGCTGCGCTATCTTGCAAACTAAGCACCAGTTTAATAAATCGAGCTCTGTCACGGTTACAAATTCCTTAATCGTGGAGAGCAATGAGCATTTTGAACTCTGTTGCAAAGTTCTTGAGCTCAGGACGTATTTCAACGATTCAGAGATCGTGCTTCTGAATAACGTAATTGAAGATGTTATTTTCTTATGCCTCTAATGGCAGGAAAGCTATCTTTGCTAAACAGCATTCTAATGAGCGCATTCAGAACTATACAACTTAGTCTTCATCTTCGAACGGCGTTAGCAACGTTGCAAATGGCTTGAACTCAGAGTGCTTATCGATATTGCCGACACCAATGTGGGGAACTTCATCTACTGCAATCGGCTTACCTTCTCTATCGTAAGTAACTGCATATTGATCCGTAAAACATGTTACGTCGTTGGGATTGAGTCCTTTCACTCGCTTTACGGCATTTAATACACCTAACATAATCCAATCAATGTTATAGAATCTAATAAATGACCCATCGGGTGTTACGGGTTGCTCAATACTGAATGGAAAGGTGCCGATATCACTACGTCCCTTACGGTCCAATACACCTACACCAAACATTCCAGACATTGCAGCCCAGATTACTTCTTGTTCTGGAATGTTCTCGCCCTGGAGCGTCATGTCGTCATCCCACCCATCTTCGTCAAGTTCGATTCTTTTAATGTGTTCGTAGACTAATGTTAGCTCTTCTTCTATAGTCTTACCTTCTTCAATGAGTAGGTCTTTATCGACGCTATTGGTCAATGCTATTTGAGCTGCAAACTGGGACAGAAAGCCTTCCTCAAGTCCTAATTCAGACAGTAAGCCTTGTAGTCGTTCTGACTTTGCGGCCGTGGCCAATCCCATGCTACCGTCCTGACCATCTCTGTCTCGTGAGACAAGCACAAAGGTGTTACTGTCGGCACTTTCGATTAAGTAATCAATTTTCATCTTAATATTATATACTATTTCAGAGTTAATCAAAATTTCATCACCTATAAGCCTACCAGCACCTGATCAGTTTGGTAAACCGTCCAGATCTCAGGAGTACCGTCATAGTTGCTTTCCGTCTCTAAGACGATGCCACTCTGCCGCTATCTGAATACCCAACATGCTAGCGATAATGCCACCGATGACGCTGCCAATCGCATAACTAAGGGCTATGTCTAAGTGGCTGTGCGTTACAAGCAGATTTGCTTCTATGGCCATGGAGCTATAAGTGGCATATCCATTAGTTGCAAGAAATTCCTGGGGTTTACTTACTAGGAATTTTTAGCTGTTCGGCAGGCGGCACATAGCCCTCTGCACTCACGTAGTTTTCGACAATGTAGCTCGTGACTTCCGCCGCTAAACAAATTTGCGTGTCATAGGTTAAGCCAATGCGTTCTGCAGTCTGTTGCCATAAAGCTGGCTCTTCCGACTTATCGATGACGCTCGAGAGTACGCCCACTACTTGATTTTTATCGTTGATAAAGCCTGCGCCGCTCATACCCCCACCTTCACAAAAATTTCGGACCGTGCTTTCAGGGTTCCCTGGAGGCAAAACGTACGCTTGCATACTTTGGGGCTTGTCGGGCGCTGCATAATTACCATCGGCTCCGACAATACTGACGGTACCCATATATTCTACTTCGAACGTGGTAGCGATGTCATATCGTCGAGCTGGAAAACCGGTTACGCTTAAGCGATCGTACGGCTTTAGATTTACAGAATAAGGTAGCGTCGCTACCTTTGATTCCGTTACGGAAGCAATGCCCGGCACAGTAAAAATTGAGATATCGCTGCCCACTGGACTCTGCACGGCGGCTCTAATTCCCTGAGCTACCGTAGCATTGCTTGAATCTTCTAGCAGATAACTATTACCCGATGTGATTCCGGATGCAACCATGTCGTACGGCTGTACTACGGCTTTGTCGTATTGCGTTTTTGTGAACCAGCAGTGTCTCGCGCTTAAGTAGGTGTCAGCGCGAATTTTGGTAGCAGAACAAGAATTATAAGCGTTTTTTGACGATGTATCCGAGGATGGATTAGTAACAATCATAGCAGCTGAGGCATATGATACCTCTTGAGGCGTAACTGATTCAACGGGTGTCGGCGGGTTGTTGGTCGGCTGAGGAGCCTCCGTTGCAGCTTCGCATGATAATAGAGATAGCACTAAACTACCGGCTATTATTCTTTTAGAAATTGCGTAGGATTGATTCGGTTGTGACTCATAAGACATGACTATATAATAATACATTAACGTTTAAAAGTCAATACAAAGGTGCTGGATTAACACTCAAAACGCAATCCACGAATAACTTGTAGAGCCATAGGGCTTTTTCGTATTCTGTTGTTTGCAACAACAAATTAGTAAACGTAGAATGCCACCATGGCTCAACACCACTTTACCCGAGATGACCGAGTTCTTCTAGCAAAACTAAAAGCTGCTGGACTCAACAATTTGTCCTGCGCCCGAATACTGGGGTTCCACCCAAGTACCATTGGCCGTGAGCTCAGCGTGGAGCTGTGGCCACCGCCACCGGCTACGACATCCGAGTCGCACGAGACCGCGCTCAACAAATGCGCACCGAAGCTAACCAACAGCACCGTAAGCTACGTGCGGCGGAAGCAACATGAATTATTGCGCTGCTCCAGCAGTACTACAGCCCCGACCAGGCCGGGGCTGCTGTTGGGTTGAGCCATGCCACCGTCTACCGCTGGCTGTGGGCTCAGCCTAGAGCTTTCCTACAAAGCATCTGGTAGTATTTGCGTCACCCAAAACTAAGACGGAAATACGGAACCAAACGCCGTGAGAAACAGCGTGAGCTGCTCAAGAAGCGTTGGATTGAGTCTCGCCCAAAAGCTGCTAACCAGCAGTTGTTCTACGGCCACTGGTAAGGTGACACTGAACACGGCAACAAGCACAGCGGCTACCTGGTGACGCTCGTCGAGCGCAAGAGTGGCTACGCATTGGTCGGGCATATTCCGCAGAACACTAAAGCTGCTGTTCGGCTCTGCGCCGAACAGCTACTGGCGCCACTGCCAGCACACCTCAAGCGAAGCCTGACACTCGACAACGGACCGGAGATGTCTGACTTTGAGGTCCTGGAAAACCACACTAGTATGACCATCTATTTCGCTCATCCCTACCACAGCTGGGGACGTGGCACTAACGAGAACTTTAACGGACTGTTGCGACAGTTCTTCCCGAAATCCAGGAATCTAACAAATGTCACAAAACAGGAGGCTGACCTAGCGGTCAATCTCCTGAATACTAGACCTCGGAAACGACACGGCTACAAAAGTCCTACCGAGCTAGTCAAGCCATATTTAGCGGTTGCAGTTTGAATGAGAATTCGGGGTGCGTGGCTGCCGTAAGTTGACGTACTTCGTAACTTAACTAATATTCAATTGTTAGAATAGTGGCTATTTTTATAATGCTGTTCGGGTAAGATCGATGAGACCCATAGCATGAACTAGGCCCGTTGCCGTAGAAACGGGCGAGTTATTTACAGCAACGCTAACACTATTGCCAGCTCGCTCGGTAACCACCCGGTGCATCTCTAATTCCTGATTCTCGTGAGAGACGACAAATAATTTTAGTGCTACTGATCCGTACCCTTTTAAGTGAAATGGTTTTTGCTGAGTGCTGCGCTCATGATTTTCAGTTACAGTAACCCTACCGAATAATTCGCTTTCATCTTCGTTGAACACGCCCATAGCGATAGGGCCGGTAAATCTTCGGATATCCAGTGTTAACTTTTTTTTGCGACCCTCCGATTTGAATAATAATCCTAATCTCAACTTACTGTCTCGATCCTGAGCTTGTCCAAGGATTTTAGCTGCGCCAATAGAGGCGCCTTCAAATAGTTGCAGATAATCTGATTTGGTAAAAGTAGGGTTCTCTAAATTAGCAATGGTCGATGCTTCGTAATCAAATTCACCATTTGCTATCAGTGTAAGCGTGGTCGTATCTATTTTGTTAGGATTAGTCATCAATATTACAGACTATATCACGAGTTTGTTATTTGCTCCACTTGTTGGTTGATGGCAGCTCTTGCCACTCGACTTGAACTTGTGGCGGCTGTTACGGCTAAACCAATATCAACTTCATTTTCTATTCTTAGCGGTATAGTTACCTGCACTGCAGCCGATGCCCAGAAAAATTCAGAAGAACTGAAGCTGACGGCAGCTAATGATAGCTACGACGAACGTTCATCGGTCGTCTCACCCGATCCTGATGGTTCGCATAATTGGGGCAACCCGTTAAACCACAGTATCGATCACGCGAAAAACCTAACCTATACCAGATCTCTACCTGGCGAAGAATTTCTATAATTCAAATCAGGTCGGCGCGCTTAAGATAGTACAGGCAACATGCGTTACACGTCGCCGCTGTGTTCGACCATCAACGTAGCCGGCCCGAATTGGACAAATTTTGGAATGACCGGTTCGAGTAGTTCACGGATTTCTGGAACTAAGTGTGGTCGAAAAACAGTACCTAGCGAGATATGTGGCCGATTCTCCTTCAGGTGATAGTCGCTTAGCAGTAGTTCTGGCGCGATGACACCATAAACTTTATGACGTTCTGGCATGATTTCCTGATGTTCTAACGTGAGTCCAATAAACGATTTTTCCCTTCCACCAAATACTTGCATGCCCGTTACGGCGATCCGACCAGTCGCTCTGAATAGCTGCGGGTACCGAGATTGGAATTCTTCTTCCAATGATTCAACAGTGAACGGCTCACAGTTTTTGAGCGGCTGTTGCTTAGTGTCAAATATGGTCATCGCAAAACTGCCGATGTTTTTACGCTTTGCGACCCCCTCCTGTTGTGGTGCATGCCAGATTTTTAATTGGTCTTGGAATACACGCGGTTGGTCGAGCACCGGCCGCGCAATCCTAATGCGCATACCGGATTGCTGCTGTGCGTCATAGGCTTGCTGCCGTCGCTGCGTGACGCTAATGATGCGTGGTCCTCGAGCAGCGTCCTCATAACTGCAGGGCGCTGCGTGAAATGGCGCTGGTCGGTATGGATCAAACTTTGCACGCATAACTATGCACGGCCTCGTTTCGTAACGCGGGCTAGAATGGCGATCATCTGCTCTGGTCGCAGGATTCGTGCGTTTCGGCTCCGAATCATGTGCTCGCGGATTACTGGATCGTTCGCCGGGTTGATATGTGACACCGTGACTTCAAGCGGTCGACTAAATGCTACCGGGAATGATCCAACGTCGGCTCCGACTGAGGACGTGAAGACTGTCTGTCCACGGACGTCTGGGCGGTAGCCCTCTGCGAAGCTAGTGGGGTTGCCATTGTCATCGACAATTGGACGTACGTTAACCTCGGCCTCTTTGTATGGAATTTCGATACCGGTCGTGACCGAAGCGGCAGTTTCAGCGTAATGTTCAGAATCGTTAGTTCCGGCATAGCCGGTCGGCTTGTGATCGACAATGGTGGATTGCGTGGCGTGCGTCATGACTGCATCGGTTTCTTCAACTCGTCTTTCAATTGTGACGGTGTTGCCGTTTTTGTCGACTGCTTGGTAACTAACATCAAATTCAAGTGGACTATTACGCTTACTAAGGTTTCGGAGCACACGGTCGATGCGCTTCATCTTGCGTGCCCGTGGCTCACCTTGGATGATATGGGCTTGCGGTATGCCGCTTGTGTGAACGCGGCGGAGACGCAGCGTGCTATCGCTTTCGTCGGTACCGTGTCCGGCGACTTCGTGAGCAGTCGTCCAGATTGGACCGTAGAATGATTTGAATGTCTCATCAAGTTCTTCGGCGTTCCACGTCGTTGGCATATGCAGTTCAACGAGATCAAGTGCGTAGGTCAGTGTTCCAAGAATGTCAGATGAGCTCTGTTTATCGATCCCCAGGGCGATACGCTTCGGGTCAGCGTGTTCAGTGCCGCTATTTTCTTCGGGGTAGACAAATATACCGCTGATTCGATCAGCAATCTTGCCATCTTCCATCGAAGCGAATTTCGTTAGTAATGCGCTGAAGGCATCGATAGTTTCCTGAGCTGGTGAGATATCGACGAACATGACACGGAGCGACTTGGCCTCGCCCTTACTATTCGTGAAATCGGCCCGTAACAGATCAGCAATACGGTCATCACGAAGTAAGTGTTCGTATTTACGGGTGTATGCCCATGGGTTTTGAACGAGTGTATTATCCTCTTTGACGGCATCCGGCCGGATTCGTAGCCAGGCTTGCTCGACCTCCTCACGAATAATATGCGGGCGCATTACTTTTTTGGCAGGAGTGAAGACCCATTTTTTAACTTGCTTGTAAGCGGTATATTTTTCGAGGCGACGAAACGGTAATAATGGTACAAATGCCGGAATGAAGTGCGGCGTAGGTATGTTTGGAGCATTATCCACGGCCGGAATGGTTATATCGGTCGTTACGTCCTTATTGGGCTGCTGAATGGTCGCTCGCAGGTTGACACCGCGGTTAGCAGCGCCTGTAAACAGTGTTTTAATTTCATTAGTTAAGCTTGATGATTCGGCGCGGCCGCTATCAACAGCTGAAATGGCTGCACTAAGGTTAGGGTAGCCTTCGGTTAAAGCTTCGGCTGTTAGCGTCGCCTTCTGCTCAGGCGTTATGATTTGCTCTTTTTCGGTAATGACCAGTACGTTGTCTGGTATTTTTGCGCCGGTAGCAATCAACGCCGTGCGGGCGGCCTCGGCCCGTTCTTGGCCAAGACGGAGGTTATCGGCGTCGGCTATACCGATGCTGGCGTCATTCGACCATTCATCGGAAGT
>JACMPL010000028.1 GCA_014377525.1 Candidatus Saccharimonadota bacterium | reverse complement strand
TGTAGCACATTTATCTCGTGTTTTTCTTAGTAAGAAACACTATATTGCACGGCCATAAAAGCCCCAACTAAATTAGAGTAGGCTGTGGTGGTTGCTGCGGGTTACAATAGCCGAGCAACATTCTTATAAAATTATTTTAGTTTGTTATTGCAAAGTACAATTTAATAATTATGGAAAATAAACCCGACGATTACCTGTATATAGAAAAATCCTCCTCAGATTCTGAGGAGGATTCTAAGATTTCTAAAAAAAAGCAAGCCAAACGCATTGGATGGACGGCAGTAAGCCCCGATAAGACTGCAGCGGAAAAGAAGGTGAATCCTGCGTTGCCTCGTTCTAAAGTAGATGTTCAAATTAATAAAGATCAAACTACGAAGCCGAATATCCAGGGAATCAGCAGCCAAAGCGAAGCGCCATTAAATGGACAAGAGCTAGAAACTATAACCTCTGAACTTGCACGACGCAGGCGCTCTGAGATCGCTCGAGAAATAATATTGAGTGAGTCTAGTAGATCAAACAGTGATCGTGATGAAACAAATGCGGCTGACGAGTTCTTGACGTTAGCTGAAGTGTCAGGGGATGCTGACGCAGCCTACGAAACGGTAATTCGTGATGTGTTATTTAGCAGTGACGCCAACGAAGAATTTCGCAAAGCATTGGTGAAAACGAATCTACTCATGAAAATATATCTGAAAATTCCGATTCAATTAATTCTATCCCACAGACTGGCGAGGTGCCAAAAACTGAGAACATAGCATTAAATTTTAGCAACAGTGCGTCGATTGCTCCGTCAACCGTATCACGGCTTAACGGAACATTTGAGCTACCGCAGGTCAGCTATCATGAGCTGGTATCACCGCCGGAGCGGCCCTCCAGACTACAGAAAGCAGTGGTGGAGGCTCACATTGATATAGAACCTCTTAGCCAAAAAACTAATGGATTACGAGTGGTTGCCACGGGACTAAGTGCGTACTTACAGGAGAGGCGACGTGGGCAAGCTAGTTACGAGGACGTGCGTGGGCCGATACGTAATAAGCTAGAAAAACAAGTTGCAAATGTTCGGGGTGATCTTTATGCAAAAGAAGATATTGTACGAAAAACGGCGTCAGATAAAATCCCTGTTGAGCGAACCGGTGAAAGTATAATAGCTACTGAAAATTACTTTAATCCAAACGTTGATTTAGCTAAAACATCTCGTGAGGTACCGTCGATAAGTGTGTCGAGAAGTGTGTCGAGAAGTGAGCAGAACCAGCCCTTTATCGACAGCGTTAAACCAATTTCGGCTGAAAAACAAGCACTTAGAATGTCTAGAATAGAACTGACAAAAATTAGTAAAAAAATAGTTTTCGAAGGCGTACCACTTCAGAAAATATATGATGCACATCTGATCAGTGACCGCGCCCAGCGTCGTATTGTGATTGCATATCTGCGGGGAGGTAATATTCAAAAAGCTCTTAGTCGTGAGCTTGATGTGCGCAGTATAGCGTACGAAGCTTTGTCTGGTGTTCATGTGCACTCAGGACAATCTGAATTAAACCGTAATCAAACAATGCCTGATACACCCAAAGCTAAACTGCAACTAGAGAATAAAAATCAATCAAGCGATCGTAAAAAATTCTACAAGACTGATCCGGTAAAACGTAAAATTATGTTAACTTTTAATCAGCAATCGGCTGCACTGAGTTTTGTCGTATTGATCTTGCTAATACTTCTAATACTTTTTTGGTGATTAGCGTTTGCACGTGACCAATCAAAAAGCTGGCATATCAGTATTCACTGGACACCAGCTGCTAGGAGGTATACACTCACCATCTAACAAAGGAAAAATTTTATGGAACAAGTTTTTGATCATTCTGCAGACGGAAATAGTGCAAGATATTTTGGCCAGTTAGTAGTGAATCGTTTTGTGCCTGTGGAGATATCTGACGAATTGCTAGTTAGGCAGGATTTAAGATTGGATGAACCTAAAGAAAATTCCCGTTCAATGCTTTCTGAACAATTTGTATCATTGCAAAATAGCGATAAACGAAACTGGATTCTTGATGCTGATTGTAGGGAGGTTGATCCAGAGCTGTTTTTTACCGTCGGGAACAGTGACAACAAACCTGCAAAAATTATATGTGGTAACTGTACTTCAAAAGAAGACTGCTTACAATTTGCGTTATCGATAGATGAAAAATTCGGGATATGGGGCGGAATGACACGTATTGAACGCATTGAGTATAAAAATAAGCAAAAATTTTAGTTTATTGGCTACTATAGACTAGTGCTTGATTCTGAATGTAAAGCACTAGCTAATATTAGACTGGCTATTAGATTTCCAACATACATGCTGATACACATGGTATAACATGCAGGCTGCAAGTTTTGGAGGCCAGGTATGAAATTTTATATTGAAGCGCTGCGGTCCGTGGTGAACCGCAGTTTTATGGTGGGTGGAGATCTTGGAAAGGTAGCGTTATTATCGACTCGTTGCGTCGGTAGGGTTGCTTGCAATGTCGTTGCCGGATCTGCAGAACTGGCTATCGGAATCACTGATAGTAAAACTGATAGTAAACCGGTTGCTGACGAATATATGGTTACATCTCCAGAAGCTGAAACAACATCATCGCCTGACGTCGACACGGCTCCAAGAGCTGATGCTAATAGAATTACTGCGCAAGCGGTTGCTTTGGGGCCGATGGTCATGTTCTTGTCGGTCAACCAAAAGCCCGATGGGGAGAATAGGTAAACGGCTCGTAGATGAGCATACTCGTGGTGAATACAGTGCAGTCTATTGTAGTGAACAATACCATACGGTGCTGATACTTAATTCGTAGTACGTGTCACATTAAACCTAATCTACAAAACAATTAGAAGAGATATTTATTTATCTGTATACTATATAATGTTCACTTTTGGCGCCTTGGCGGAGTGGTTACGCAGCGGTCTGCAAAACCGCGTACACCGGTTCAAGTCCGGTAGGTGCCTCCATTTATTTATTGTAAACGAGTTCTTTTGCCATGAATGTTATTAATATTTCTAGTGCAATTATTGCGGATGAGTATGGTCGTATCCTGCTATTACACCGCAGTGATGACCAGTATACGCACTGGGAATTACCGGGTGCGATTGTATACGATGAGCAGCAAGCCGAAGATGATGAGACGACTGAACAAGCCTGTCTGCGAGGTTTGTACAATGCGCTTGAGGTTCGAGCCAAAATTGGAGCTGAACTTGGCTCATCTCAGATCGAAGTTGGCGACAATTTGTATCACTATCACTGGTTCCAAGTTACGGTTGTGATGGGAGAACTGACGATTACCGATTCTGACACGTACGACGATTTGGATTATTTCGATATCGAGGATATGCCAAGTTTGGCTATGTCCGATGACGTTCTAGAGCTTTATCCGAAATTATACTCCGGTGATATTGTCGTGCAGTCGGGCGGTAGTGATGTATAATAATTTTCGTGTCAAAGGCTAACTAAAGACCTAGCAGTAAGCACGAATATATACGGGCGAGTGGCGGAATTGGTATACGCGACGGACTTAAAATCCGTTGGCTGTAATGGCCTTGAGGGTTCAAGTCCCTCCTCGCCCACCAATTAAATAAACCTAGCAAAAGCTAGGTTTATTTAATTGGACTACATTGGATGTGACAGTCGCCAAAAAATACTAGGTTTAGAAATGATACCGGTAAGCACTAGGGGTCCGGTTGTTGCTTTGGCCAGTCCGGCTGGTACGACCGATATCGAGCCAACCGTTTGGCCTCGCTGAACTGTGGTTGAGATATCCTGGAGTTTTACGTTGGCCATAAGTTTGCTGCCTTTCCAGGTAGTTACGGCAACGTCCTTTTGCACGGCGACCGGCACGCGGCCGCCCCATGGCTGCTGGTAGCTACCAACCACCGCGCCAGCGCTAATGAGTACGCTGGTTCCAAAATTCGCGTTAGCGGAGTCGATCAGTTTTACGCTGCTTGCCAGCGAATCGTATAGGTTTCTGGCGCCGACGTAAGCGGTAATGACGGTGACGGTGGAATTATTGGCGGACGCTCTTGATGCGCCAAGAAAGACGCCGCCTGCTTCGTCGCTGTTGCCGGTTTTGATACCGACGATACCGGATCGTCCGAGTAAGAAATTAACGTTTTGGATGGTGCCGACACCGGGTATATTGCTGGCGGACTTTTGGCCAACAATTTGTTCTAATACTGGATTCTGCATGGCGGCTTGGCCGAATAACGCAAGATCATGGGCGTTGCTGACGGTGTCCGGGGCTAGGCCGCTAGCGTCCGAACCGATGGTGGTGTTGGTGGCGCCCAAGTGCCGCGCATAATTGTTGGCAAACGCGCTATAGTTTTTGAGTGACCCAAACGCCCACTTGGCCAGGGTATCGCCGATATTATTAGCCGAGGGCAGCAGTAGGGCTTGGAGCATTTGATATTCGGTGATTTGCTCGCCGATCGTAACTGGGATGACTGACCCATTTTGGGCGATATAATTATTGTAATTTGCGACATCGTCGGCAGTTACGGTGTAGGTTGGGCCTTGCTCACCGAGTTTTAAGGGCTTCTGCTGCAGCACGCTGAGTGCGGTAATAATTTTGGCGGTACTGGCAATCGGTACGGCGGTTTGCTGGCCGTTAACTGCCAGAACCGCGCCGGTACTGAGGGCGATAGCCGCTTGGCCAGTTGCCGGCCAAGCAATCGATCCGGCTGGAGTCGCTAAGCTTAAGTGCGCGTATGCTTGGCTTGGATGGAGCATCGGAATCGGTCGTAATAATGTCCACGCTGCGTAGCCCGCAACTATCAGCAAGAATGTTGCAATCAGTTTCCAACCGAATTTTCGACCAGGCCTGGCTGTGCGTTTTTTTAATGTTTGTATACGTCCCATAAGCACTTTAATAATACACGAATACTCGGTGATGCTGTATACTTGCAACAGTTCATTAAAGGAGATATTCATGTCAATCGTATTCATTGCAATCATCGTAGTAGTAGTTTTAGTTATCGTTGTTGTTAGTGTGTACAACAAGCTTGTAACGCTCAATCAACAGTCACAAGAAGCTTGGAGCGACATCACGGTTCAGCTGAAGCGTCGGTATGATTTGATTCCAAACCTCGTCAATTCCGTTAAAGGCTATGCCGCTCACGAAAGTGGTGTGTTCGAGAAGGTGACTGCCGCCCGAGCTCAAACCGTCAACGCTACTGGCGTTGCCGCTACTGCCAAAGCAGAAAACCAGTTCCAAGACACGCTCAAGAGCTTGTTCGCTGTAGCTGAGGCATACCCAGACCTGAAGGCCAATCAAAACTTTTTGGAACTACAAGCTGAGCTAACCGATACTGAAGACAAAATTCAAGCGTCGCGCCGCTTCTACAACGGGGTTGTCCGCGACTTCAACACGAAGCGTACGGTTTTTCCATCAAATGTTATTGCCGGCCTTGTCGGATTTGGCAAAGATAAAGATTTCTTCGAACTCGACGATGCGCAAACTGCCGCTGTTCAAGAGCCAGTCGCAGTACAATTCTAAGTCTGTTCTCAGACGTAACCTCTATACAAATTATTTTTTTCTGAAAGGTTAACCAATTCCATGTACAGCGAAATTGCTGCCAACAAACGTAAGTCAATTATAGTGATGTTGCTATTTATTATAGTCATTGCTGCACTTGTCGCCTTGGTTGGCATTTATTTTGGGCGAAGCTTGACCATATTTTATGGTGGCTTAATCGGTGCGGCTATATACACCGTTATTACTTATTTCGCTGGCGCACGCATGAGCTTAGCCGTCAACGGCGCCCGAGAAATTCAGAAGTCAGACAACCCTCGGCTGTGGCGCATCGTCGAAAACTTATCGATTACCGATGGGATACCGATGCCTCGTGTATTCATTATGGACGACCCGTCACCGAACGCGTTTGCTACCGGCCGTGACCCGAAGCACGCCGCCGTCTGCGCCACCAGTGGGATCTTGGAAATTATGAACGATACCGAGCTAGAGGGCGTATTTGCGCACGAACTGGGCCATGTTAAAAACTATGATATTCGCGTCAGTATGATCGCCTTTGCATTGACGGCGGCTATATCTTTGATCGCCGATATTATTTTACACATGGCGTTTTTCCGCAATGACAACAACAATAATAACGGTGGACCACTCTTGCTTGTAGCTGGTTTGATTGCGGCTATCGTGGCCCCGATAATTGCGGCGATCATTCAGTCGGCCGTTTCCAGGCAGCGAGAATATTTGGCCGATGCAACCGGTGCGCTGACGACTAGATACCCAGAAGGTTTAGCAAGCGCACTCGAAAAAATTGCTACCTACGGTCGCCCGATGCAGAAACAAAATACTGCCACCGCACATCTATTTTTCGCGAATCCACTCAAGGGTAGTGGTATTACGAAATTGTTTAGTACCCACCCGCCAATCGAAGAGCGAATAGCCCGACTTCGTGGAATGACCAATCACGCCTAAATAATTCTTCCGAGGTATACTTGAACCATGGCAACTTCCCAAAAACCTTCTCAAAAAAAATCTTCCCGGACTACTACTTCAAAGGAAGGAACCGATCGCTCCACAAAAATCGCTACCGGTGCGCTGGGGGTAAAGCAACAGCAGCCAACTAGCGCTGTGCGCCCGGCCAGTGCTGGTCCGCGTAAACTCCGCCCCATCAAATATAAATCGCTTAGATTGAGTAAACAAATCAAGCACCCGGTGAAGCTTCCGAGCGTTTTCGCGTTGACTAAAACAGTCGCCCTTCTCATATGGAATTACCGGGGCTTGTTGATTGGAATTACACTACTGTACGGGTTTTTTAACCTAGTTTTTGTGCAGGGAATTACCGGTGGAACAAATGTATCGGACTTAAAATCGCAGCTGCAAAGTGCTTTCTCGGGTGATTTTGCGGCACTATCGTCGAGCATTACCGTATTCGTCGTGCTAGTCGGTGCGGCCGGCAACACCTCTAGTGGGGCGGCCGGCGCCTATCAACTTATTTTTGTACTGCTCGTAAGTTTAGCGCTCATATGGGCGCTTCGGCAGGTCACGTCCGGTTCATTGGTTCGGGTGCGCGACGCTTACTACCGGTCGATGACGCCGATTATCCCTTTGGTTATTGTTATTGTGGTCATCGCGCTGCAGTTAATCCCGCTGGTTATTGGGACGACCGTCTACAGTCTGATTAGCGTGAGTGGCATTGCCGCCTATCCGGCCGAAAAGATTCTGTGGGCATTGCTCTGTAGCGCGCTCGGGCTGCTTAGTGTCTATATGATTACGTCCTCGGTATTTGCGGCCTACATTGTGACGCTGCCCGATATGACACCACTCAAGGCGCTGCGTTCGGCACGTGAACTTGTGCGCTACCGCCGCTGGACGGTGCTCCGAAAAGTGCTCTTCCTGCCAGTGCTTCTAATCATGATTGCAGCGGTGGTGTTGCTCCCCGTCATTTTACTGATAACACCGCTGGCGCAGGTGATGTTTATTTTGATTACCATGTTCAGTGTGACGATTATTCATACCTACATGTATACGCTATACCGTGAGCTGCTCAATGCCTAAACCGGACGACGAACAACGAATCGAAAAACTGCGGACACTCATCAATGACTATCGCTACAACTACCACGTGCTCGATACTTCAACGATGAGCGAGGCCGCTGCCGACAGTCTCAAGCATGAATTATCACAACTCGAAGAAAAACATCCAGATTTAATTACACCGGATTCGCCGACACAGCGGATTGCCGGCCAGCCACTCGATAAATTTACCAAAGTCGAACATAGTTCTCGCATGATGAGCCTGAACGATGTTTTTAATGCTGCCGAAGTTCAGGCTTGGCTGGAACGATTACAAAAGCTTCAGCCGGCGACGAAATTCGAGTTTTTTGCCGACGTTAAGATGGATGGTCTGGCCTGTGCGCTTGTCTACCAAGACGGCAAGTTGCAGCGAGCAATAACTCGCGGTGATGGATTTATCGGCGAAGACGTCACCATGAACGTTCGGACGCTCGATAGTGTACCGCTGAGACTTCATGGCACTAAGAATTATGCGGCTCTTGCCGTCGGCCGCACCGAAATTCGCGGCGAAATAGTAATTTTTAAGGCTGATTTTGAGGCCTTAAACACCGGACGTGCTGCCGAGGCTAAACCGCTGTATGCGAATCCGCGCAACTTAGCGGCTGGCTCGATTCGTCAGCTCGACCCCAAACTGACGGCCGCGCGGCCACTTCGTTTTCGAGCCTACGACATTTTGCGTGACGATTCACAAGATATTCCAACCAATGTCTATGCCTATGACGCGATTCGGGCACTGGGCATTTCGGCCAACCCGCAGGCAGCTGTGTTCACGGATATTACCGATGTTTTAAAATTTGCCGATCAATGGGACACAGCCCGCCACGATTTGCCATTTAATACTGACGGATTAGTTATAAAATTAAATGACCGAAAGCTGTATCGCAACCTCGGCGCCGTTGGTAAAGCTCCCCGAGCTGCGGTCGCGTTCAAGTACGCCGCCGAAGAAGCTACGACCGTAGTCAAAGACATCGTCCTGAGCATTGGACGCACTGGAACGGCAAATCCGGTGGCCGTATTCGAACCGGTTATCGTGGCTGGATCGAGAGTGCAGCACGCCACATTGCACAACGCCGACGAAGTCGCTCGAAAAGACATCCGCATCGGTGATACTGTGATAATTTATAAAGCTGGCGATATCATTCCACAGGTTCAAAAAGTATTACTCGAACTTCGTCCAAGCGACACTAAGCCGTTCGATATGGAAGCTGAACTGAAGCAACAGTACTCGGAATTGGTGTTCGAGCGCATTGACGGCGAAGCCGCCTGGCGCATGCAGAATGTCAGTGGCCCACTGCTACTCAAACGGGCTTTGGAACACTTTGCCAGCAAAGGCGCGCTAGACATCGATACGCTCGGCGAAAAAAATGTCGCTGCACTAGTGGACGCCGAACTCGTCGCCGACTTAGCCGACATCTATGCGTTAACGGTCGAAAAGCTACTGCAAGTCGACCGGTTCGCGGCGATCTCTGCCAAAAAGCTCGTCGATGGCATTGCCAAGACGGCTAAACCGATGTTACCGCGATTTTTGTATGGGCTTGGTATCCGTCACGTTGGCGCCCAAACAGCGATTGATCTCAGTAATGCTTTTGGCTCGTTCCAGGCGCTGGGCGAGGCAACACTCGATGAACTACAGGCCGTCGAGGGTGTTGGAAAAGTTGTTGCCGAGTCGATTACCGCCTGGTTCTCGCTTCAAGAAAATCAAGATTTACTCAGTAAATTCAAGCAAGCTGGCGTCGAGTCGACGTATGAATCCTTTGCCGGTGGAGCACTTGATGGCCAGCGGTTCGTGGTGACCGGGTCACTTGATACGATGTCGCGTGAGCAAGCCGCCGAAGCAATTCGTCGGCTAGGTGGAACCTTCCAGAGTAGTTTAGGTAGAGATACTGACTACCTGGTAGTCGGCGCAAATGTCGGCGCCGCCAAACTTGCCAAGGCCGCTAAATACGGTACCGAGCAAATCAGCGAAGCCGATCTCCAAGCACTACTGGGCTAATTGTACAGTCAAGCCTTCCCAAGGCCGGCGCATTTTGTTAAACTTACCCAGATGCAAAAATCAATCATGGGGATATAGCTCAGTTGATTAGAGCGCTGCCCTGGCAGGGCAGAGGTCCAGGGTTTGAGTCCCTGTATCTCCACCAAAAAAAAGGACCTAGCAAAGCTAGGTCCTTTTTTCTTGGTTAAGCGCAGTGGTCACCAAACTCCAATCGCGCAGCAATCCAAGGGTTTGGCAGAGCGAGGACGCGTGCAGGAACTAGTTCCGAGCACGCCCTAGCGGCAGAGCGCAACGAAGTGGAGCGATTCCTGTATCCCTTGGTAAAAATAAGGTTTATTTGTCCTTAGTCTACGAATAATCTCAGCACGCTGACGAAGGTATAACGGGCGTTAATAATTTCGATTGCGGACGATCTTGACATAAGCGGTATAATCTAACTCATGTACAGTAAACAAAGCGCAAGCATTCAGTAGCAGGAGTTTAAATGGATCCGAACCAACAACCAAACGAAAATGAGCCAAACCCGTCACGTGGTACCGCCGTGCCACCGCGCATTCGGATTCAGCCTTTGGAGGATCGACCACAAGAACGACTTGTAGAAGTATCTGAACCAGTCGATCAGCAACCAGTTCCAGCAGAGCAGCCAAAGCCAGAGGAAACGTCGGTAACTGAGCCAGAGCAGGAACATTCGGAACCGGCTCCACCGGCATTTCCAGCCTTTGCGGAAGAACCAAAACTAGCCACCGAATTAGTGTCGGCCGCAGAACCAGCCCCAAACATCGAATCTGCGTCGACTGACGAACCAGCGCCCGTGACAGTGCCCGCTGAGGAAAAGCCGGTGCCTGACGCGCCTGAATCATGGGAACAAAACCCGATTGCGACGCCGACCCCAGTGTTACTACCCCAAGATGTCGTGCTGTCACAGCCTGCACAGCCACAAATAATTCAGCCAACAGCTAATCAATTATCGACGCCAACAGAAGTCGAAGCCGTAGCTCCAGCGGTTGTAAGTTCTGGCGAATCAGAAGCGGTAGCGCCACCGGTTAAAAAATCGAAAAATCCATTTAAACGGTTACCGAAGCTGGCAATAATTGCAATCGGTATCGTGTTGCTTCTTATTATTGGTGGACTTGGATTCTATTTTGGTTTTTACACTAACAGCAGCTTGCTCTATAAGGAGGCACTGTCCAATTCTGGAGTTGCCTATAGTTCGCTAGTTGATTATGCCAAGTCGCAATCGAGTGGGACAGCTTCCACAGCAGCGACTGTCGACGGTACGTACTCGTTCAAAAGTACCAACGTAAGCGTGGATGGGAAAATTAATTTCAAGGGTGACGCGAATAATTCTGAAATTATTTTCGATGTTGGCTTCATGGGCAACCGCGTCAACCTCGATACTCGGGTCCTCAAAGCGCCAACTGGCGACACGCCTGATTTGTACGTTAAGGCTGACGGAATTACCGGATTTGGCGCACTCTTAACTGGCTCGGGTGCTGCTGGAGCAAAAATTGACGTTTTGAATGGTAAGTGGGTTTCGGTCGACCATAGTTTTATAGATTCCTTACAGAAAAGTAGTCCGTTAGCTATGTCGCCAATGACGGCTATGCCAACCAAAGATCAAATTTACGACGAGGCCGCTGCCATCGGCAACGTTAACAAAGAGTACCTATTTTCGACCGATAAAACCAAAGCTGTAACAACTGTTCTTCATAAGTACGGCATGGAAACGATTGATGGCCATAAACTCTACCACTACAAAGTTGGCTTTGTAAAAGAAAACGTCAAAAAATTCGTCGCCGCTCAAAAAGATGCTCTCAAAGCAAGCAAGTTAGAGTCGTGGATTATGGCGAATAACTACCAAACGCAAGTTGACGAATCGTTCACGCAGCTAGCCGATTCATCTGATAAGATAAAGCCGACTGATTACGTCGATGTGTGGGCGGATTTGAACTCACGGACAATTTACAAAACTCGGGCTAGTTCGGATGGTAGTGCTGCTGCTAAATATATTGAGGCAGGATTCGACTACAAACGCGGTGATAAAAACTTCAAGTATTTTTTGAACGGTGTTTTTGCGGAGGGTAACTTTGCATTAAAAGTCGACCTCGACAGCGTTACGAATGTCGCTACGATTAATGTTATTGGGTTGGCTGGATCAGGCACGAGCGCTACCAAAATTGCAGCTGATTTCACGATCAAGACCGGCAACAATAAAATTGTTATTGAGAAACCAGTTGCCAGTTATACTGCCGCCCAAGTTATGGCCCTGTACCAGGCGATTGTAGCCCAATCCGAGGCCGCCGCAAATGCCGAAGCAAATGCCGCCGAATCGGCTGCCAACAACCGCGGTGTCATGCCCAAAACTCCAACTCCAAGCACGGGCAGCAATGCGCGCATTCAGTAATACCGTACAATAGGGCTATGATGACCATTAAATCCGTTGGCAAAGCGGCGCTTACGAGCTTATTGGAAGCTCAGGTAAAACGACTTCGGAAACGTAATAATTTTACGGTTGTGGCGGTTGCCGGTAGCGTCGGCAAGACATCAACGAAATTAGCAATAGCTGAGGTGCTTGCCGCCCACCAGACAGTTCGCTGGCAACGCGGTAATTACAACGACCGGGTGACGGTACCGCTGGTATTTTTCGGTTGCAATGAGCCGAGTATTTTTAATGTTTTCGCTTGGCTTAAAATCATTGTTACCAATGAGCAGATTCTCCGCCGACCGTACAACTACGATGTCGTAGTTGTTGAACTTGGCACCGATGGTCCTGGTCAAATGGAGCAGTTTGCATACGTGCAGCCGGATATCACCGTGCTGACGGCAATAACGCCGGAACACATGGAATATTTTGGCGATCTCGACGCGGTTGCTCGCGAAGAATTAGCAGTCACTAGCTACTCGAAGACTTTGCTTTGTAACATCGATGACATGGCACCCGAATACTTAGTAGGCGTAACGCACTCTGGCTATGGATTTACCAGCAACGCAGATTACCGGATTGAACTGATTGATAGCGCAGCTAAATGGAAGCAGGCCATTATCGTCCAGACACCACAGGGTGTTGTGCGTGCCCAGATTAATTTAGCTGGTAAACCCGGAGCCAAAGCGGCCGCAGCCGCGGTATCGATAGCTACTATGCTTGGTGTACCAACTAGCGCGGTGACTAAATCTGTCGAGAACCTACAGCCTGCCGCTGGTCGAATGAGAATTTTACAAGGATTACAGAACGCAACTATTATCGATGATACTTATAATTCGAGTCCGGTCGCTGTTATGGCTGCGCTGGACGTGCTGTATGCGGCTAAAGCGCCGCAGCGCATCGCTGTGCTTGGTTCGATGAACGAGATGGGGAAAGCAAGCCAAACGATGCATGAATCAGTTGGCGCATATTGTGATCCTAAGTATGTAGACTGCATCGTCACTATTGGTAAAATGGCAAATGATTGGTTGGCAACTGCTGCTCAAGCTAGTGGCTGTTTAGTTCACATGACTGACTCACCGTACCAAGCTGCTGAATTCCTAAAAACAATTATAAAACCGGGAGCTGTTATTTTGGCAAAAGGCTCACAGAACGCTGTTTTTGCCGAGGAAGCGATTCGCCCGTTACTTAATGACCCTGCCGATGCCCAAAATCTTGTTCGGCAATCGCCGTACTGGCAACAAATCAAACGTGCGCAGTTCAGCGACTATCGATTGTAGATTTTCACCCCTGTGCGTCTGATATAATAAGATTCTATGAACCGATACAATCCTAAAAATATAGAACCAAAATGGCAACAGATATGGACTGAAAACCATGCCTTTGCGGCGATTGACTACGATGATCGCCCTAAATACGTGATGTTGACGGAATTTCCGTATCCGTCCGGTACCGGCATTCACATGGGGCATACCCGTGAATATACCTATGGCGACATCATGGCACGGCACAAACGAGCTCAAGGCTACAACGTCCTCTTTCCGATGGGCTATGACGAATTTGGTTTGCCAACGGAAAATTATGCTATTAAAAATAAAGTTTCACCCCAAGCGGCAACGCAGGTCAACGTCGCCAACTTCCAAAAACAGATGGAAAGTTTAGGGCTCAGCGTCGATTGGTCGCGTAGTGTTCACACGTCTGATCCAGAATATTACAAATGGACGCAGTGGTTATTTCTAAAATTTTATGCAGCGGGCATGGCGTATCAGGACGAGATAGCCATAAACTGGTGCCCCCACTGCAAAACTGGATTATCGAACGAAGAAGTTATTAACGGTCGTCATGAACGGTGCGATACGCTGGTCGAGAAGAAGCTACTAAAACAGTGGATCCTGCGTATTACTAAGTATGCCGACCGTTTGATAGCGGGTTTAAAGGATGTTGACTACCCAAGCCGCATCGCCGATCAGCAAATAAACTGGATTGGACGCAGCAAGGGTGCGGAGATTACTTGGAAAGTCTGCGACCGAAATGGCGACGAAACTGGTGATAGTTTTGAGACGTTTACCACCCGCAAAGATACCATTCCTGGCGTTACATTTATCGTTATCGCACCTGAGTCGGCTTTGCTAGATACGATTATGGCGCCCGACCATGCCGGACGAGTCGGCAGCTATCGTCAAACGGTTTCGAGTATGACAGACATCGAGCGGCAGGAAGACAAAAGTAAGAGCGGTGTTTTTGTGGGCGGCTATGCCAAAAATCCATTCAACGATCAAGTCATCCCTGTTTACGCAGCGAGTTACGTGCTGGCTGGCTATGGAACTGGCGCCGTTATGGGAATGCCAGGGCATGATCTGCGCGACCGTGAATTCGCAATAAAGCATGACATCCCGGTCGTATTTACGACCAGTGCCTCGGCCGACTATCAAGATACCGCTTCTACCCACGTCTATACCGGTAGCGGCACTCAGATCAATAGTGGCGAACCATACGATGGACTAGCAAACCGAGCGGCTGGTGATCAGATTTTTGAAAAGCTGGTTTCAGCCGGCCCAGCGGTCGAGAAGATTAACTACAAGTTACGAGATTGGGTATTTAGCCGCCAACATTATTGGGGGGAGCCGATTCCGATTATTCACTGCCTGGAGCACGGTGCAGTTGCTGTACCGGAAGCCCAATTACCGGTAGTTCTGCCGCCAGTTGACCATTATGAGCCAACTGACACCGGTGAGAGTCCGCTAGTGTCAATCCGTGATTGGGTTGAAACGACCTGTCCAGCTTGCGGTAAGCCGGCCGAGGGAGAGACTGATACCATGCCGAATTGGGCTGGTAGTAGCTGGTATTATTTGCGTTACTTTGATGCGCGCAATAACGAACAGTTCGCTGATCCTAAGAAGCTAGATTACTGGGGTCAAGTAGACATGTATCTTGGAGGCATGGAGCACACCACGCTGCACTTGCTCTATTCTCGGTTTTGGCATGAGTTCTTGTACGATCAAGGTATGGTGCCGACCAAGGAGCCATACGCTGCCCGCCGGGGTCAGGGTATTATTCAGGCAGTCGATGGCACCAAGATGAGTAAGAGTAAGGGCAATGTTATTAGTCCGACCGATGTTATCGCCAGTGGCTACGGGGCAGATGCGCTGCGTCTCAGCATTGCATTCTTAGCGCCGTATGACCAAACAACCCCGTGGAATCCGGAGAGTGTTGCTGGCACTCATCGTTTCTTGCAGCGCCTTTGGACGTTGACACAAGAATTTTTGGATAGTGAAACCCTAGTCGGTAATCTTGATGATACCGAGGCCCAGGCCGATATTATGCGCGCGGTACATGCGGCCATCAAAAAAGTTTCGGCTGATCTAGATACCATGAGTTTTAACACGGCAATCGCGGCTCAAATGGAGGCCCTAAACCAGCTGTACAAATTAAAAGATCAGGACGGATTCGCCTCCGTCAATGCTTGGCGCAGCGGCCTCGAAAATATGGTAAAACTGATTGCGCCGTTTGCACCACACTTTGCCGAGGAACTTTGGCAGCAAATTGGCCATGAACAATCGATTCATTTGGCAGGTTGGCCAGCCTACGACGAGCAGTACTTGGTCATGGCCGAGCAGACCATAGGCGTGCAAATCAATGGAAAAATTCGCAGCGAAATAACGGTTGCGACTGGCGCTGATGAGCAGACGATAGTTTCAGCCGCTCAATCAGATCCTAGAATAATCGACTCGTTAGCCGGTAGCATCGTTCGTAAAACTATTTATGTTCCGGGCAAGCTAATAAATTTTGTTGTCTAGTTTCAAGACATAAATACTCGTTTATTGCAATTTCCAGCTTGTCTTTACAGGGTATTTGCAGTACGATAGAAACAAGATTTATTAATGTAAGCCTGCTTGTCTTACACCAATCGAGGAAGGACTATAACTCATGGGAAAACCAAAGAAGCGAACCAGCCCCCGCAAAACCGGTACTCGTCGAAGCCACATCGTGCTCGAACTAGCCCGCAAAGTTAATGGCAAATCACCCGTCAAAGTACACACCACTAAGCATGAAACTGGCCGCAAAGCCGAAGTTACTGCCTAACGAAACCTCGTTAGAAGAAATAGTTCTGCAAATACAGAGCTATTCATTAAGGATTTAACAATATGGCATCCAATCGTCATCTCGGCCGCATCATAGCCCTCCAAACGCTTTATGAGCAGGATTTCCGCATGGAAGCGGGTGACCCAGATTTTGCTGACGCCGAAATATTGCAACGCAATATTCAGCGTTATAAAGAAATGGTCGATGACCTCGATTTCATTGCTCAGCTGGTCGCTGGTGTCGCCAAGAATGCCGAGCTACTCGATGCCAAGCTCCAGCCGGTAGCACCAGAGTGGCCGATCAAAGATATCGCCCGCATGGACCGCCTGGTACTCAGAATCGGACTATATGAGCTCGAAAACAGCGAAGATATTCCAGCTAAAGTCGTGATCAACGAAGCCGTCGAACTTGCCAAAGCCTTCGGTGGAAATAATTCTTCGAAATTTATCAACGGAGTACTCGGTACGCTCTTGCGCGAACGCGAAGCGGCCAATCCGGAATTAGCCACAGAATCAGCAATTCCAAAGACGTCTACAAAATTACCGGTTCCAAAAAAAGCTACGGCAACGAAAACTATAGTAGTGAAAACTCCAGCAACCAAAGCACCGGTTAAAAGAGTTGCCGGTAAGTCCAAAGTAGCCAAGAAAGCAATCAATGATACAAAGATTAAGAAAGCCGCATGAAACGACCAAACCCATTGCAAGGTATTAAGAACTTGGTTTCCAAGCGCCGACCCGTTATTGACGAGGTTGTCCGTGAGACTACTTCGGGAGGCATAATATTCCGCCGTGACGAACAGGGCGCATTACAGATTCTGTTGATTCGTGATGCTAAGAATCGTTGGACTATTCCCAAAGGTCATGTCGAGCCTGGCGAAGAACCAAAGCAAACCGCCGAGCGTGAAATCAACGAAGAAACCGGCCTCCAAGAAATGAAAATGTACAATTGGCTCGGTAAGGTGAACTTCCGCTATCGGCGAGCCCATACGCTTGTTCTGATGACGATGCATATTTATCTGGTTGAAGGTAAAGGCGACACTAATTCGCTGAAAGGCGAAGACTGGCTGACCGATATAAAATGGATGCCAGCCACCGAAGCAGTTGATAAAATCGCCTACGAAGATATCGGCAAACTGATACTTATTGGCATGAAACGCATTCGGGATGGTAAATTATAGCCATGGATTCTAGTATTTATGTTACGTTTGCCAAAGAGAAACTCAACGTAACCTTCGACGACATCAACTTACTTATCACAGCCTTTACACATCGGTCGTACCTTAACGAGCATAAAAAAACCGTCAGCGAACACAACGAACGTTTAGAATTCTTAGGTGACGCCGTTTTGGAGCTGGTTGTGACCGAATATTTATATCGTAATTACAAAGACCCCGAAGGTATTTTGACGAACTGGCGCAGCGCTCTGGTGCGGACTGAGAGTATCGGTGCCGCGGCGGTCGCATTTGATTTTGAGCCGCTATTACGGCTGAGCCGTGGCGAGAAACGTGGTACCGAGCGGGCGCGCGCTCAAATTTTAGCGAATAGTTTCGAAGCTGTCACCGGTGCAATTTACCTCGACCAGGGCTACGACGCCGCCAAGCAGTTCGTAACGCAGAGTGTTATCTCGACGTTCGAACATATTCTCGCCAGTGGTTCGTGGATGGACCCAAAATCGCATTTACAAGAGTTAGCCCAAAGCCAGGACGGTGCTACGCCGGTGTACAAAGTTATGAACGAGGTTGGACCTGACCACGATAAAATCTTTACGGTCGGCGTCTATGTGAACGGTGTTATTCGGGGCCAGGGCGAGGGGCCGAGTAAGCAGGCCGGTCAACAAAAAGCGGCTGTAGTGGCCCTTATTTATTATCAAGCGCATAAAAACGCCTGATCTATCCACCACTCAGCGAGCGTGTATCCCATTTGTCGGTTGACAACAGGGGCGGTTATCTGTAAAATAAACAAGATTGTCTTATAAACTAACTACATAACTAATAATTTTAGTGATTAGTAAAATTTCACTTAGGAAGCGAGTCCAATAGATCTATGTTAGCCATCCGCATGCAACGAACCGGCCGTAAAGGACACGCAATGTTTCGCGTCGTCGTCCAAGAATCCCATGTCACCCCTACGAGCGGTAAAGTCGTTGCACAGCTCGGTAGCTACGACCCGCACGCTAAGAACTTGATTCTTGACAAAGAAAAAGCTGCTTTCTACCTGGAACATGGCGCTCAGCCATCTGACCGGGCCGCTCGGTTAATTGCCAGCGATGGTGTTACGCTGCCTAAGTGGGTTAAACTGACCGTAAATAAAACTCGTACAACCCGCCATGCCGATAAGCGCCGTAGTACGACACCAGCTCCGGAAGCGGTGGTAGAGACTCCAGCTGAAACTCCTGCTGCTCCAGTTGAAGTCGAAGCCTAGAATCTGGCAGACGTCTGTGTACACTAAATTGTATTGCTAACTTGCGAGAAATTTCACAAGCTTGTCGAGCAGCATATTGCTATAATAATCGTTACCAGTAAGTGAGGCACATTTTAAATGAGTAGTATTGACCAGCAATTTGTTGAATTTGTCGTAAAGTCCCTCGTAAGTAATCCTGATGGAGTAGTTGTTGAACGACGCATCGATGAAAAGGGCGTTTTATTAGAATTAACTGTAGATCCCGAAGATCTTGGTCGCGTAATTGGCAAACGCGGCGCAACTGCCCAGAGTTTGCGTACACTTTTGCGTGCCTTGGGCACCAAGAACGATGCTCGCTACAACTTAAAGATTATTGATAATGGCGTCGGTGACTACCACCATGATAACCATGGCCACCACGATGATCATGACACAGACCGTCCCGCCAAATCCGATGCTGTCGCCAGTGGGGAAGATAGCGATACGTTCTCTTCGGGGACCGAAGTAGCGCATTCGAGACCTGGGGCAAAACCGGTGCGATCATCCGTTGATCACACGGCAACCGCAGCGACCGACACTGCAAATGATGCTGTAGCAATCGAATCGAGTGACCGGGTGAAACATCTGCGTCGCGACCTCGAAGATCTCGACGACTAAATAGTATGTAAACCGCTCGCATCGTTGTAATAAGCGTGAACTAACTTGAAACCGTTACCACGATGAGCTATATTTATAACAGTCGGTTAACGACGTTACGTTACAAAAACAAAAACAAAGGTTCTGCGAGCCATTCCACAATCCTACAAGATTATGAAATGGGAGCCTTATGTGACAAAACAACCCTAGGTAACTAGGGTTGTTTTGATGGTAGAACTATTTTATTATAGGTTTGTATCTAGTTAACTTTACTGTCGTCAAGAAAGACAAATTATTAAAAAGATCCAGATCATTACCCTATTCCCCGAAATGTTCGAAGGAGTGCTTGGTAACAGCATGCTCTGGAAGGCCGTCAACCGCAGCATTGCCGAATACTCGTTCATACATTTGCGTGAATATGGTAACGGTCCCCGCAAACAAGTTGATGATACGCCGTATGGCGGTGGTGACGGCATGTTACTGATGGTTGAACCACTCGTTAAAGCAATCGCCGTTGCCAAAGCCAACGATCCGACGGCGACAGTATTTTTACCCACGCCTCGTGGTAAAGTATATAAACAGTCCGATGCTAAGCGTCTAGCGGCCAGTGACAACGGCATTATTATAATTTGTCCCCGCTACGAAGGTTACGATGAGCGCATAACTCAGTGGATCGACGAGTCGTTCTGTATTGGTAACTACGTTTTAACAGGCGGAGAATTACCGGCAATGATATTGATTGATTCGGTAGTGAGGCTGCTCCCTGGCGTACTGGGCGGCGAGAACAGCACCGAAATCGAATCTTTCCAGCAAGATGACGAAACTATTGAGTTTCCCCAATATACTCGACCAGAAGTGTTTCAGGACAAAGCCGTTCCCGCAGTGTTGCTCAGTGGTAACCACGCTCAGATAGAAGCTTGGCGCAAGCAAAACGGCAGACATTAACTAATTCTAAGTTTGCTTAGTCATTTGATCGAGCTGTACGTACTGGGCGATGTAGCGTTCAGCCGAATTAAACGACCGGTGGGTGGTACCGGGAACAAAAGAAACCGATAGAGGCGTAGTATCAAGGTTTTGGCGGCTGGCATGAAGTAGGATAATCCGTGCTTTTAATTCTGAACGGAGTCCGGCCAGCGACATGCCCGCAAATGCCAGATGCACGGCGATGTGTCGAAGCTGCGGCGCATAGCCGAGTATACCGATAGCGTTGAGTGCATCAGTTGATCGCCATCCTGCTTGATTATGCGCAATATCAATGGCGACTCGTCGCAACTTACCCGTAGATAGTGTTTCGACGGTAGATGAATCGTCACCGCTAAAACACGATTCAATTAATTTATAGGCGGCGACTCGGGCTTTGGCCTGCCAGCTACTCATTCTGGTAAATCCGATCGGTTCAACCGCGCAAATGCCGCTGATGGGCAGTATATCTTGCTTAGCCACGGCGAGTAATGGCGTCGCTCCGACCGATTTGCCTAGTAAGTGAACGCTGTCGACACCACTGCGTTCAATAAACGGCAACACTTCTTCGGCCCACTGTCTGGCTGACGTATCGATGGTTCGGCGGGGATCGTAGACGTGCTGCTCTGAGAAATAAGCATCGTCACCGCTGCCAATTCGATTATGCGCGATGACGAGTCGCCCGGTGTGATTAGCGATTGCCTGTGCATCGCGCCCGGTGTCACCAATTGATCCATCGCACATACGAACGGTACCACCGAGATGGTTGTTTATGACAATTGCGATGGAATTATCACGTAATGTTCGAGGCTCAAATAGTTCAGGACTAGACATGTTATGACATTATAGCAAGAATATTGTCTGGATACTCTGTAAGCTTACTAACATCTAAGCGGCGTATTTGGCGTATAATTAAAATTACCACAGGAGGTACAAATATGAAATTACTGAAATTACCGTTCACAATCAAACCGGTTTACGCGCACTGCGATCTTCCTTGCGGCGTCTACGATCCAGCTCAAGCTCGGATAGAGGCTCAAAGCGTCAAAGGAATTATGGAAAAGTACCCTGGTCTTGACGAGCACAATAAAATCAGAGCGATCATTATCAAGGAAGAACGAGCCGAGCTGGTCAAACATCATTTGATGGTGCTTTGGGCGGATTATTTCAAGCCGGAGCACATCGAGCTATATCCAGATCTGCATGACAAGTTTTGGAAAGCCATCAAGCAAGCTAGCGAATGTAAGCATCATCTAGACCCGGCCGATGGCCAAAAATTATTGGAGCAAATCGATGAAATCGCAGAGATTTTCTGGGCTACCAAAAAAGGCTAAGGAAGCTCATATCTTTATTGTCCGCCGAGTAGTCGGACGGAGTATGTATCCGAAGCTGTCACCTGGCCAAATACTGTTAGCCTCACCACTTTTTAAGCGCCTACGGCCAGGACAAGTGGTGATTGTTAACCACCATGGCAAAGAAAAAGTGAAACGCATCGAGCGTATCGAGAAAGGTCACATATTCGTGGTCGGTGACAACCTGCTAGCCAGTACTGATAGCCGGCACTTTGGCTGGCTCCGCCAGGCCGATGTCGTGGCCCGCGTTTACTGGCCAAAGCTCACCAAGTAAAACTGCTCCCTGCCTGCTGATTATGCGCTAATGAAGCGGTTCAGGATCGGTTGAATTATTTGTCTTTGCGCCGCGAAGCGGAACTTCCTTAAGAAACAGTGCCACCACGAAAGCCAAGATAGCAAACGGTATTCCGAAGGTAAATACATCGTGGAACGACCGGGTAAAAGCCTCTAATATCCCGCTATGCACCATTGGTGGTAAAGCGACTAATTGGCTTTGACTAGCCGCCAGGTTCTTCGTATCCAGACCGGCACCAGCTGCACCGGGTACAGTTTGGGTTAAATGGTAGGCTAAGCGCGATGTCAGAATGGCTCCGAAAATTGCCGCACCAAGTGAGCTACCGATACTTCGAAAGAACACGACGACCGACGTAGCGGTGCCGAGGTCTTTGCGATCAACTGAGTTCTGGACAGCCAGGGTCATGACTTGCATGAACAATCCGATGCCCAGACCGAGCGTCAGCATCCAAATGGTCAGAAGTACGCGGCTCGTATCCTGTTGCAAGTGGCTAAACAAGAAGTAACCAAGCGTGACGAGCGCAGTACCGACGATCGGAAAAATGCGGTAGTGGCCGTACTTGGTAATTAATCGGCCAGAAGTAAGTGAGCCTACCAGCAATCCAAATACCAATGGCGTTAACAGCAATCCGGACTTGGTAGCTGATTCGCCCAAGACAATTTGCTGAAATTCCGGTAAGAACAGGATGGCGCCAAACATGACTAATCCAGATAGAAGACTCAGCATCACGGAGACGGTAAATACTTTATTCTTAAACAGTCTTAGCGGAATGATCGGCTCGGCTGCTCGGCTTTCGCGCAGAACAAATAGTACTGTCGATGCCATCGCAGCGATAAATAGTCCGATAATTGTTGGTGAAGACCATGGGTAGTTTGTACCGCCCCAGACGAGTCCTAGAAGTAGGGTCACGCCAGCGGAAGCCAGCAGGCTAGCGCCCAAGAAGTCGATGCGGTGCTCGGAACGTTTAACCTGTAGATGCAGCCGAGTAGAGATCGCAAACATAGCGACGGCACCCAGTGGAATGTTTATATAAAAAATCCATCGCCATGACAGATGATCGGTAAACAGGCCGCCAAGTAATGGCCCTATCACGCTGGACAGTCCAAAAACCGCACCGAAATAGCCTTGGTAGCGACCTCGTTGTCGAGGTGGTACGATATCGCCGACGATGGATAGCGCCAGGGTAAAAATACCACCGCCGCCAAGCCCCTGGATGCCCCGAAAAATAATAAGCTGCGTCATGTTTTGGCTCAAGCCACATAGGACTGATCCGAAAAGGAAGAGCAGTATAGCGGTGATAAATATTTTCTTACGACCAAATAGGTCACTGATTTTTCCGTACAGCGGCGTAACGATGGCACTGGTTAACAGATATGAGGTAGCGACCCATGAGTACTCGTTAAGTCCGTGCAGCTCGTTGGCTATTGTTGGTAGCGCCGTCGACACGATGGTTTGGTCGAGGGCCGCCAGCAGCATAGCCAGCATTAAAGCGCCGATGATGACCATGATCTCGCTGTGACTGCGCTGCGCATCTTCGGCGTGATCGACTTGCCGTACCGGTGATTGCAATTCTGCCATAGCATTTCTTTCTTGGTTTGTCAACTAATTAGCTGCTAGCGACTTCGCTGGCAAAGCGTTCAAAGTAATTAATAAATGCTACTCGGTCGCTATCGCTCCAGCTATATAAGACGCTGCGCATACTTTCGCGGCGAACTTTCATAATTTTCGTGGCCAGGTTGCGACCGGCTGGAGTGATCTCCAACTTAACCGCACGCTTGTCCTTGTCGCTGCGTACTCTGGATATATAGCCTGACTGTTCGAGCTCTTGCGTTTTTCGAGTTACCGATGGCGCCTCGATCCCCAAGTGATTTGCGAGTTCCTGAACGCCGTAAGACGTACCGGCGGAGGCGAGGATGTGCAGGATTTGACCCGAGGGGCGGTCAATAACGACGCCGATTTGCTCGGTTACATCGGTCCAACGCTGCGGGCGTTTCATTGTTTGAAAAAAGAGCAGCATAGCGTCTTCGAGTCGGTTTAAATTTTTGTCCATAGCTATATGGTAACTGTTTACTTACCACAAGTAAACAGTTTTATTGAAAATAAAACAAGTTTACAGTTTGTAAAGATCCATATTCAGGGGGCGTGTTTGGACACGAGGAGTGTCACTGGATGAGTCAAATTGTTTAAACAAGTCGATACCGTTTTTCGATGCTTCGATTGGTGCTTCTGCTGAGTTAGCGGTCGATGGCTTGCTGAGCGCATCATTACTTGCATTAGTCTCGGGGTTCACCGTCGTAGCTTGGTTTGACGATGGAGTTACGTTCAGAGCAGGTGCAGTCGCTTGATCAGAAAATGTTACGGGAAGTGACTGCTCTGAACTGATAGATTTACGAGAGGCCTCGATGGACTTAGTAATAGGTGCGGTGCACTGGGCAGTTTTGTAGCCAGTAATTTTGTAATGAAAATACGTTAGGCTAAATGCCACGGAGATCAGCAATGGAATGACAATTATAGCTTTTGATTGTTGCAACCATGACGGCGACATATGAGCTTTGGGTGGTGCGCTAGACACGGATGAAAATTCGGCACCTTGCAGGCTCTTATTAGGCTTACTAGTTTTTTTCTTATTTTTTGCGCTTCCTTCAACCATCGTATATAAATTTTACCACGAATTTTACTATAGGTTTTACAATGACCTGTTTAGTACGCTGCGGGATGTCGAGCGGTTTGCTGGTGAGGTATACTGCTGACATATGGAATCAACGCCGAAACCCACGCTCGAACCTACCAAAAAAAAGCCAAAAAAATATCGAGTGATCAGCCGGAAAGCCAAGCTGATGCTGATTGGTGGATTTCTAATAATCGTTATTGGGAGCTACTTAGTGCATATTTTGGGAGTGCCGGCTCACGGATCGAGTGCGACGATACTACCGGCGACCAGCAAGAAAAATAGTGCGCCCGTTGTGCCAGCCGGGCAAATTGATGAGAAATACTACACGCTCGACACGCCAGCCGGATTTGCCGTGCAGACGAATATCCCCACCGTTCCCGGTGTGTTAGCTAGTTCGATGTTGACACATGCCAGCGCTAGCGGCACCCAGATAATTTCGGTAGCTGTGTCGAGCGCCGTCGACGGCGGACTGCAATCGAATACCAGCTACGCTATTCGGATGGCCGATACAGCTCGATACACATTTGAACAAACGACGGTTGCGGGCGAACAGATTGCTATTGCCAGCGATACGCAGGCCTCCGGGGCCGTTAGTTTTTGGCTGCACGGTGGGTATATTGCGACGATCGGCGTCCGCTCAGGCTACGAATCGGCTGGTGGCGGGGCTAATACCGAGGAGGTCAAGACAATCAAGACACTGCTCGCTAACTGGCATTGGGTGCAGTAACAGCAAAATGCTACTGTATATATATGAAACTAAGCGCACTGATGGGGGTACTGCTGTTTGCGGCTTTGCCAGCAACCTCTAACTATAAATTAAATAGTTATGGCTTTGGAAGTGGTGGCGTAACAAACTCTTCGACAGCGACTTACGCGCTAGAAGGTACTGCCGGTGAACTGTCGGGCATAACCGGTAGTACTGCGAACGTAACTACCAAACCCGGCTACGTCGAAACACAGCAGGCAAACGTCCCCAAAATCGCTAGCATCGACACGAGCGGCGGGCAATATTATAACAAACTCCATTTTGTACTCGATACACAGGGTAATCCAACCGATGCCACCTATCTAGTTGCCGTCAGTAGTGACGGTTTTGCCAGCGATATCAAATATTTATTACCTGATGGTACGATAACCTCTACGCTGACGCTGAGCAGTTATCAAACGTACGTCGCACTAGGCGCTGGTGCTGGCAGCCTGGTCATCGGTTTGCAACCAAGTACGACCTACACGTTCAAGGCAAAAGCTACGCAAGGGAAGTTTAGTGAATCTGCCTTCGGCCCGACCAATGCACTACAAACCGCGGCGCCATCGATCACATTCAGCCTAGTAACGAGTGCTCAGTCTACGCCGCCATTCAGTATTGGACTTGGTACATTGAGCGCCGGAACGATCGCTAGCAGTGGCCAAACAATCAACACGGCGGTGTCGACAAATGGTGTTAGCGGCGCCAATGTCTATATTAAAAGCCAAAATGGTGGACTGCTAAGCGGCTCAACCGGTAACATAATTAACGCAATCAGCACCGATTTAAGTGGCGCTAGTAAAGGCTTCGGTGCCCAGAGTACTAGTGCTAGCGTTGGTAGCGGTGGGCCGTTTAACGCCCTCAGCCCCTATAACGGTAGTGGCAACAATGTCGGCATTATCGATAGTACTATTCGGAGCCTCTATTCGTCGTCGGCCCCAGTTACCAACGGTGCTGGAACGCTGGCCCTCAAAGCCAAAGCCTCGTCTATCGATGTCGCCGCCAACGATTATCAGGACGTTCTGACATTTATTGCCGCCGGCAATTTTTAGCCTCGTAGTGGTAAAACGTTGTTATTAATGCAGTTATTTAAACGTAAGTTGTATTGACTTTGAATCTCAGCAATGTACCATTAATGTATTAATCATTAATATAAAAAAAGACTATGCTACAAAATAAAAAATATTACCTCGTCGCGGTCGGACTGATCGCATCCCTACTACTACCTGCAGCCGCCGGAGCCGCTCAACTGAGCCAAGCCAGTATTCGTTTAGGTCGCCTCGGCATTAGTGCGACAACCGGAAATGATTTATTAGTAACATTTAAGCTAAACACGACACCAACTGCCGTTTCCAAGATCCGCGTAGCGTTTCCAACTGGTTTTGTCATTACGACAGGTACGCCAGCCGTCGGTACAACTGGTTTCCCACAGTCGCCAACAGGCATAACAGCTCCTCCAGGAACATTGACCGCAGCCGCTACTTCCGGCACTCGTGATATTGTCGTCTCCGGTTTAACCTCAGCCAGCCTTAACAACACAACTCTATATGGCTTTACGATTCCTTCGGGAACGATTCAAAACCCAGCAACTGCCGGGCAATACAACTCTACAGTTGAAAGCCAAAACAGTGGTGGTACGACTATCGATCTGACGACGACGCCAGTGTACATCACCGGTGCAACGGCTAATGCCGACCAAGTCACGGTCTCGGCCTCAGTCGCGCCGAATTTCAACTTCTCACTCAGTGCCAACGCCGATACAGTTCCTCAAGCTGACTCGACGTCCATCAAGACATCACCTGGAGTCAATATGGTTGTCGGAACTAACTCTCCACTCGGCTACACTGCCTACGTTAAATCAGCTAACGCCTCCCTGACATCAGCGACAAGCCCAGCGACGCCGATTACGACCGGTACGTTTGATGGAACTCCCGACACGGCAACTCCAGGAACTACCAACTATTTGTTTGTGCCAACAACTGGTGCGGCTGCTACATCCGCAACCGGTGCGCTGACGTACAACAGCGAATACAACGTTGGTGCCAGTGGCACTATCGGTGGCTCATTCAATACCACTAACTTCGCCTCATTTGTTTCTCGTAACGGCTACACCAACGCCGATACCGTCAACCTCAAAGAACGTGTTACGGTTGCTAATACCATCGGCTACGCCAACGATTACACTGATGTTCTGACGGTTGTCGCGGCTGGTAACTACTAAGCGACCTGGTCAGCAAGATTAACTTGCTGACCCCTGATTACTAGTCTATACTTAAGCGCAATGAAGCGGATGCTACTCGGGTTCTGCGCACTAGCGCTCATGTTAGGTCTGCTAGGGCTAGTTAAGTATCCATCGGTTCAAGCGGCCGATGGCTTTAACATTATTACTTCGCCGTTGCCGATTAAACTCAACACGACTCCCGGTAAAACGGTTACTACTGAACTACGTATGAAGAATCTCAACCCGCAGAATGAGACCATCAAAATGGGCCTAATGAAGTTTGGCGCAACCGGCGAATCCGGTCAGCCGAACCTGTTCGATCTTACGCCGAAAGATATTTATGCCAACTGGGTGACGTTCACACCAAGCCAGTTCGTGGCCGAGCCGAACGTCTGGAAGACGGTTAAGATGACAATCAAAGTTCCACCAGAAGCTTCTCTCGGCTACTACCTGGCAGTCACATTCAGTCGAGCCAATCAACCTGGTGACACTGCGGGCCAAAGCAGCGTCAAGGGATCAGCCGCGACGCTGGTACTGCTTGATGTGCGGGGCGTAGACGATAAGCGCTCGTTGAACCTACTCGATTTTACCGTTGAGAAGAAACTATACGAATATGTGCCAGTTGATTTTACGGTTAAGCTCCGCAATACCGGCAATATCTACCTGGCGCCGACAGGGAATATTTTTATTACCAAGGGTGGTAAACCGGTGACGACGATTAACTTTAATGACGTCGGTAGCAGCGTCTTGCCAGCTTCTAATCGCGTTTACAGCGTACCCTGGACCAGTGGGTTCCCAAAATTCAAGGATAAGGTCGTCAACGGCAAACCAGTATATGACAAGAGGGCCAAACCAGTCCAAGAACTTACATACGATTTTTCTCAGGTTTCCAAGCTACGATTCGGTAAGTACACTGCTAAGTTACTCGTCGTATACGATGATGGTAAACAGGACGTACCAATGGAGTCGTCTGTCACGTTCTGGGTACTGCCATGGAAGATTTTGTTGGGCGCTGGAGTTATAATTCTGGTGCTTGGATTTGGGACTTTTGTTATCTTTCGGACTGTGTTGCGTAAAGCCAAAGGAATTCGTAAGCCAACGCGTAATGCGAAATAAGCTGCTGCTACTCGGGGTAATAATCGGTGGTCTGATAACACTGGGCTGGCCGACCACAGCAGTTTCGGCCGCGCCGCTCCAGGGCATAACACTCAGCCCCTTTTTACAACCGGTCGAAATAAATCCCGGTGACACCTCGAAAACTTTTACGCTGACCATAACAAACAACATGCTGAGCGCTCAGCAATTACACTTATCGCCCCAAGATTTTGGTTCGCTAAACGACAGCGGTGGCATTTTGTTTGCCGGTAATGCCGAATATTCGCAGAAGTATGGTCTGACGTCGTGGTTAACGCTGGCAACCAATAGTGTACTGCTCGAACCGGGTGAGTCGAAAGCCGTTGATGTAACGATAGATAACCGTAGCTCGTTGCAGCCGGGCGGTCATTATGGTGCAGTGATTGCGTCTATCGATAGCGAGTCCATAAAGGGTAGTAATAACGTTCAAATAAGTCAGCAACTGACGAGCCTGATTCTCGTTACCAAGCATGGTGGTGAGCATTTTGACTTATCGCTGAAAGACATTGCTCCAAACGGTAATTGGCTCCATTTGCCAAATACCGTTCGCTTACGATTTCAAAATCCAGGTAATGTTCACGTTATACCAAGGGGCGTTGTCAGCCTCAAAAATTCAGCCGGGCAGGTAGTCGCGCGCGGTGTCATCAATGATGATTCGAACTATGTGCTACCCGAAACGTATCGGCAAATCTACGTAAAACTCACCCCAGTTAAAACCGGAATCCAATTGCCCGGTCCGTATACTGTATCGGTCGATTATCGCTACGATGGTTTGGCTGTGACTCGTAATAAAACTATTGGGTTACGTTTCGCCGGTTTAAAAATTTATCTCGTCTTTATATTGATTGTCGGCCTGCTGATAGTAGTTGGTTTTCGCCGCTATAAACGACGCAATCCTGTGAACGCAAACTGAACAACTAACGCCGCCCCGCAACCTGTAAAATGCTTGTGTTTGGTTGTAGAATTTGATACAATTTTGATACAAAATCTTAAAATAAAAATTTAGAGGAAGTATCAGTGGGTCGTGTTCGAGTATTCGGCGCCTTAGCAGTAATCACCAGCCTATTTTTGCTAGCGTTTTCTGTAGTCACATTTCCAGCTGCGCACGCTGTTAATCCGCAGACCATGAGCTTTCAGGGCAAGGTCGTGAAGGCCGATGGCACCAATATGGCCGATGGCACGTACGGCTTTGTATTTAAATTATATTCGGTTAGCAGCGCGGGTACTGCTCTGTGGACTGAAACGCAGTCAAGCGTGACAGTTGTGGCCGGAACGTTTCAGGTCAACCTGGGAAGTAGCTGTTCGTTCTTCGTAGCGGCAGCTTGTAACAACAACACGCCAATCGATTTCAGCGTCAGTAATAGCTTGTACCTCGGCATTACCTTCAATGGTGACGCGGCTGGCGAAATGACGCCGCGCGTTCAACTACAGTCCATTCCTTATGCTTTCAATGCCGATAAAGTCGGTGGACTGAGCGCCAGCCAATTCGTTCAATTATCGCCAAGCGCACAACAAACTGGTGCGATAAATGTTAGTGGTGGCATCACCTCGGCCGGAGCACTGCAAGGCAACTCGCTCAGCATCAACAGTGGAGCCTTAGCCGTCAGTAGTACTGGGGCGATCACTGCTGCTACCGGTATTGCCACAAGCGGTCAGGTCAACATTCAGTCAGCCAGCTATATTTCTAATCAGCTACTGCTGAATAACGGTCAGATCACAGCCCCGCCCGCTTACCCTAGCGGCTACGCGCCAAGCCTGGTGGTAGTTACGAGTCAGGCTACTGGATCGCGTCCACTGTTTTTTGGCTATAATGACGGAACCGGTTCGTACTCGTCGTACTTGACGAGCAGTGCCTGTGGTTCTTTTACCTCGATATGTCTTGATCTGGGAGGGGCTGGTACTGGCACGACGGCCGCCGCGCCATTAACGGCGTTACAAAACAGCGGCACGACATTAAAAGTCGGTGGCGGCTCAAATGGTAATTTTGCGAATCTGGCATTACTACCGGGCAACGGCACTACTACCATTGGCACTACCACCACGATTAATGCCAGTGGTGAAATTATCGGCAAAGGTTACGATTACTTTAATCCAAGTTTATTAACAGGCGCTACGACCACAGTTGGCTCTGGTGGCAGTGCTGGTGGTAATTTCGGTGGCGTATTTTCGAGTGGCGCATTCATTGGTACAACCGACCAGTACAGCCAAGAGTTTGTCGCTTCACTTGCTGCTGCTACGACCAATAACCGAAACGTCGGCGATGATAATCACTGGTATTTTGCTAACGGTGGAGGTAACACAGTCAGTAGCTCCGATATTAGTACACTCGGTGGTTATTTTAGAATGACAACTGGCACAACCGCTAACCGAGGTGCCTTATTAGGATTAGGCGCGACAGCAGGAACGCTCGATAAACCGATCAACTTAACGAATCTGCCGATCATCCAAATGAAAGTTCGACCAAGTATCGTGCGTGTTACCGACGATTTTTTCTGGGGTGCAACCGACACGGCTGTAGCGCCAACTGCCAATGACACCTTACCGACTAACGGAATTTTCTTTGCAAGTAATAATAGTACGGGTGCAACCGGCTGGACAGGAATAGTTCGTTCGGCAGGAGCAACTATTGGCACGCCCGTGACATGCCCCGGAACAATTAGTACAAACTTTGCAACTGGCCGCATTGTAGTCGTTGATGCTACGACCGTTCGGTTTTTTATCGATAGTGATGCTACGGATGGTGTAAATCTGGTAGACTGTGGAACTGTTACGGGTGCCTTGCCAACGGTTGATATCGCGCCAGAAATGCATGTTATTCATACGATAAATACGACATCAAACTTTGACATGGACTACTACCGCTACTGGCAGGATGACAATATCACGCCTGCAACCGACACGTCGAGTGTAGTAGCTACTCAGCAGACACAAGCTGACCTCAGTACCGATACGACTGCTGGCAGCGCAACCGATAGCTTGGCTGTTCCAACAAGTACCGCAGCCGTGGCCAGCCCTGACGCATCCGCTGAAAGCATTAGTAGTCCCATGTCCGCTACGGCATCAAAAATGCCGGTTACTCAGCCTAAGACGAGTAACTCGTCGAGTGTAGCCGTGACTGATCAAGGATTGACAATCACCGACGCAACGGGGAAAACGGTAGCTTCTATCAATAATTCAGGCAATGCGACCTTAAGCGGCAATCTTAACATAGAAACGGCTAATTTAAGTGGCGGGCTCAGCGTTGCCGGTGACGCAAATTTCGGTGGACTCACGACCTTTCAGAAGCTGGCAACGTTTGTCGGTAAAACTATTTTTGGGCAAGACGTTAGCTTCCAAGGCCATCTGGCAGTTTCCAGTGACAGTGCCGGTTATGCCCAGTTTAAAGCTGGTGAAACTAAGCTGCATGTTACTTTTAAGAAGGAGTATGATAGCGCCCCAATTATTTCGCTGACGGCGAATGATGGCAGTTTTACGGCGTCGACAATCGACCAGGTAACAACAAAAGGTTTCGACATCGTGTTACAGCAACCAGCCACTGCTGCAATGATGCTCAGTTGGTTAGCGCTTGGAGCAAATGAACCGCTGACTACCACAAATCCGATCGTTACGGTACCTAAAACTAGCGTCACGGACGGTAAGCATTAGCATTCGCACGCAAGTTTGCTACAATACAGTCACAAACAAGGGACAGTATGCGATCGACAAGTACATCTTCGACTAGAACGTATATGCCGCCGACCGATCCGGTCGAGCCTCCAAAAACTCCAAAGCGTAAACTAAAACTACCGCAACCTAAAACCGTGGTATCAAAAAAACAATTACCCTGGGTGTTACTGGCCATCTTGGCGCTAGTTAGTATTTTTCTGTTCGTGCAGTACGAGCAGGCTAAGAGCAAGCTGCAAAATAATGGGCAGCAGTACTATGCAGCTCAAACAGTTAGATTGGGTAAATTGATCTTACTACCGACAAACGAGGTGCCAACGATCGTAACCGTCAAAGATGTCGCCAAGTTACAAGGTCAGAAATTTTATGTCCAAGCTAAGGACGGCGATATAACATTCGTGTACAGTCAGCAGCAAAAAGCGATACTGTATCGGCCATCGGCAAACTTGATTATAAATGTCGCGCCGGTCAACGTAACTCCGACACCAGGAACTGGCCGTTAGGTGACGCTCAGTGGCCTCTCTGATGTTGTAATTGTCGCCGTTTTGGGGATCGGCCTGGTATATTTTGTGCATATTCAGACTCGTTCGCAGCCCAAACTTAGCAGTGGTAGCCTCCGCTACTTGCCGCTTGGCGATTCCTATACTATCGGCGAATCGATGGACTAATCCGGTCGCTGGCCTAATCAACTGGCCGCTAAAATCAAATAGTATTAGTGACCATTCCCGATTATGCCAAGACGCTAACTGGCGATCTACGGTAGCCCCGAAGCAGCTACCGCTGCGATCAAGCTGTTTATCGGCTGGACCATCATAGGGCTTGATAAATAAAAGATACTTGGTAAGTAGCTGTCGGGGAGTGGGTATATTCATTTTAAATAGTAGTTTTGGAAGGTGCGTTAGGTACGCTTGGCAACGGTCCCTTTTAATCTACGCTTTGATTGATAAGGTACAAAATAATTCGTAGCCAATCGTCTACTGTGACCCTGTCGCTGTGTCCATTAAACTACTTGTTTGCCTTGATACATCTATTTTATAGCCGACACCATGAACCTTTTGTAGTAATGAGCTACCATATGGTCGATCGATCTTATCGCGCAGATATTTTACGTGTACATCGACCGTGTTTGTCCATCGATTCGCCGATAGTATGAGGATTGGGCCTTTATACTTACTTTAACGATGTCGTCGACAAACAGTTAATCCGAAAATGTCAGGCAGCTTTAGATCTAGCACGATGATTGTAGTTATACAGTCCAGCTTTACTCAAACCGGCTTTGCCAGTGAAGGCAGTATCAATCGCGTAATCGTTTGACAGTACTTGTGTGAGGACGGTACTAATGCTGTGATCGTCTTTGATTAGAAGTATTTTTCATGATGGGTAGGTCCTACCAAACAGTATCTACTACAATTGTTAAATAAATATTAACTTTCGCTAAAAAGACTATTTACAGTAGCCGTCAAGTTTATTTGTATCGGCCGTACTCTGCAATCATAACTAGTGACGTCGTAGCAAGTAACTTGTCCAGAGCGAGTAGCCCGAATGACTAGCACTGAAAGATATATGCAGGCTGATGCCGAAGAATAGCAGCGGCCACAAGAGTATTGCCAGCAACGCCGATATGAGCGACCCTATCGTAGTAATGTTGCTCAAGTAGCCTCTGTTAATGGCTACGATAAATCCGATAATTATATAGATAAGTCCAAATCCTGAAATGCCCACGGTGTACTCCTTATTTGAGTATAGTATAACAAAAAGTCCGCTCAGATAAGATAGTATAGGAGCGGATTTTATGATGGGAACGTAGCTTAGCCTTCGATGAAGGTCAGCGCGTAGCCGACGCGGCCAGCTCGGCCAGCTCGGCCGATACGGTGCACGTAATCGGAGTACGATTGTGGCGTGGTGTAATTGATGACATGCGTGATGTCACTGACGTCGATTCCACGAGCAGCAACGTCGGTTGCGACCAAAATCGAAATATCGTTGGCTTTGAAACGGTTAAGCGCACGCTGTCGAGCACCTTGTGACTTACCGCCGTGGATAGCGTCGACTCTGAAGCCGCGCTGGTTCAACTCATCGCTCAGTCGTTCGACGCTACGCTGTGTTTCGTCGAATACTAATACTTTGAGGCTTTGATCGGCCAAAATGTCGTGTAATTTTTCCATTTTTTCGTTTCGTGAGCCGTAGCGGACAACATTTTGCTCAACTGTATCGGTCGTGTCGCCGGTTTTTACCGATACGGTGATCGGGTCGTGCGAAAATTCGTTGATCAGCGAGCTAACTTTTGGATCCATGGTGGCTGAGAAGAAGAATGACTGGCGAGCAGTATTGAGTTCGGCTAGAATCTCGCGCATATCAGCGACGAATCCCATGTCGAGCATTCGATCGACTTCATCAAGGACGACGATGTTATGCGTCGAAAGGTCAAGGCTGCCGCGTTCCATGTGGTCTTTGATGCGTCCAGGAGTACCGATGACGATTCGTGGTTTGCCACGAAGATCACGCAGTTGAGGACCCATTGGAGCGCCGCCGATGAGTAATGCGCCGGTCAGGCCGCTACCTTTGGCGATTTCGCGGCATTCATCCTCGATCTGCTTAGCAAGTTCGCGGGTCGGCGCCATGATTAGAGCCCGTGAGTTGCGATCAGCGATCAAACGGTCGAGCAATGGAATTGCGAAAGCGATCGTTTTGCCGGTACCAGTGTTGGCGATACCAATAATGTCTTGGCCGTTTAGTCCGGCTGGAATTGACTGATCTTGGATCGGTGACGGCGTGATGATACCTTTTGTGCGCAGGTTCACCTGTAATAGCTCATCGATTGCGAAGTCAGAAAATTGATGGGTTGGTGTGTACGTGTTTTCTTCGGTTGGAATGCTGGCTGCTTTGATAAAGCGAGAAGCATGAATATTTTCTTTGCTAGGACGGCGCGATGAACGGCCACCACCGCCTCCACTAAATGAAGAGCTACGGCCCCGGCTTGGTCGGTTGTTGGTACGTGAATTGTAAGGCATAAAAAAAGAATCCTTTGTGTATTAGTTTAGTTAAACGATTGTTTGCAATGAAAATCGAGTAACTTTGGCACTAACACCCGGATTCATCTTTAACAATGATTTAATTGTAGCATATAAAACACCAATACGCAAGAATATACGACTTACATGCAAGGTTTGCAATGGCTGTTTGGTATAATTACCTCAAGTAATGTCAAAATCATATTCGCCAGTTTTATCGATAGTCGTGCCGCTTCATAATGAAGCGGCTGGCATCAATCAATTTCACGCTTCATTAATTGCCGTGTTGAAGTTAAGCGGTGTTACCTACGAGATAATTTATTGTAACGATGGTTCCACTGACGACACCCAATTAAAAATAAAAAAAATTGCCGAGCACGACAGGGCAGTCAACATCATTGCGTTAACCCGTAATTTTGGCAAAGAAGTTGCCACGACTGCCGGTATCGAACACGCCAGTGGTGCTGCAATTATGATGATCGACGCCGATGGTCAACACCCGGTTGAACGTATCCCGGATTTTCTGGCTGCTTGGCAGAATGGCTCCATGATTGTAACCGGTGTAAGAACGGCGAACGAGCACGAAGGTTTCGTCAAAAAATACGGCTCAAAATTATTTTACATGCTGCTCAAGCGGCTAAGTAGTAGCGAGGTAGTAGCTGGTACGACTGATTTTCGGCTGATAGACCAGTCGGTTCAGATCGAATTCTTGCGGCTAAGCGAACGGCGACGCATAACCCGCGGGCTCATCGATTGGCTTGGATATCAGCAGTTTTATATTTCATTTGCAGCTCGGGAGCGGATGAGCGGGACGTCAACTTATTCGGTCACAAAACTTGTCAAACTAGCCATCGATAGCTTCGTTTCGCTCAGCAACACACCGTTATATGTTACGGCTATATTGGGCGTGATCGTGCTGCCAATATCAGTGATTCTGGGTATATTTATGACGTTTGAAATGTTGATTGGTGATCCGCTAAGTCTGCGAATTACCGGCGGGGCCTTCGTCTTAATTCTTATTCTGTTTCTTGTCGGTTGCTTGCTCATGTCGCAAGGCATACTCGGACTGTATTTGTCGCACATCCACGCCGAAACGCAGAATCGTCCGCTTTATATCGTCGATGCCGTAGAATCGATAAAACAGGTAAGATCAGAAGTTGGAGCTCGTGAAAAAATTAGTTGAAGTGTCGCAGCGGCCAGGCGTTCGGTATTTATTGATCGGCGGCTCCGTCTATCTGTTGGAGTTACTAATTATTCTGATCGCACAGCGAGCCGGGGCAAGTGACGTCGTAGCAGTGGGCATTAGTTTTTGGCTTGGACTAAGCGTATCGTTCGTACTCACTAAATTAGTTACTTTTCGGGATAAGCGGGTGCACGCTCGGGTATTATTGCCACAAATAACTGCATTTGCACTGCTAGTTCTGTTCAATTTCGGGTTTACTATTTTGGTTGTAAAATTCTTGTCCAGTAGCGTATCGCCAACAGTATCTCGAACCTCAGCTCTGGCGATAACCACGATCTGGAATTTCTATCTGTACAAGACTCGGATATTCAGGCCGATTGAGCAGGCTGTAAAAACACACTAATGCCGCCGATCGTTCTACCACCAGTACTGGTCCGTATTACTGCGCACCGCAGTTTTAAAAATGGCTACGCGCTCCTTTCCGTTGTACTGCTAAGTATGGTCGCCGCCTTCGTCGGCTACCAGGGTGCGCTTGTTCAGCAATCAAACGCCGATCAAATCGTGAACCCGTATCTTTTCGAAAATAGCCACGTCATGCACGGTGCGCAGTACCCGAGCCAACATACGTTCCTACTTAAGTGGCCGTTATTTTTTATAATCCATTTATTCCACTCTAGTAATGCCAGCTACCGCGCAATGACGGTTGCTGTCATGCTGGTTACTATCGGTTCGATGGCGCTGTTGCTTCGTCGAATTGAGCGCCGTCCATTGGTGTTTGGAACACTTTGTTTAGCGCTCGCTTCTACATTATTATTGATCCCAGCTCAGCCATATGTCGGTGGTATTTTGCCGACAAATATGGCGATGGTGGCAACGCGCAACATCGAGTATATTGTGTTTATCCTGTCTATCGTGTTGCTAACGTGGCCCGAACGCAAACAGTTTTGGCGCTATGCTGCCGGTGCTACGCTACTCGGGCTACTTATAGTCAGCGACCAGCTATTTTTGAGCTTGAGCATCGGTGCATCGTTAGTCGCGCTGATTGCCTACGCCGTTCGTAACCGCACTGCTTACATTGCCGCCACCGCGCGGTGGTTTGGTGGTAGCATCTTAGCCGCACTGCTAAGCGGGTTAATTATTGTTGGTCTGAAGTCGACGCATGTCGTCGGAATTGTCACTGTTGCTGCACCGTTTGGACTTGTCACTAACTTAAAAACAGTCTTAGTAGGCATAATCTATGCCATAGCCGGTCTGTTTACGAACTTTGGTGCAAATCCGGCATATGACGCGACTCAGATTACCCAAGTACCATCGGCAGTCTTGCACCGGCTTTTATCGGTTGGTGGCCCAGCCTACGTTGTCAACATTAGCATACTTCTAGCCTGTAATTATGCAGTTGGTCAGATTTTATTACGAGCATTCTTGGCTAAAAGCCCGAAGGCCAAGCCACCAAAAGCCGTCTTCCTTGCAGCGATGTTAGCTTGGACCGCACTAGCTTCGATAGCGCTGTATGTCGTTAGTAATCATTATTACGCGGTCGACAGCCGGTACATGACAATTATCTGGTTTGCGGGCTTCATTTGTCTAGCAGTAATGCTTCGTAGCAAGCGATTGTTAGCCAACAGAGTGCTAGTTTGCGGCGTAATTTTGATGGGCAGCATCGGTATCGGTGTGTACGTTGCTAGCCAGACTTCACAATCTCAGCAGGCAGCGTATCAGCAGATTAATAGCCGTAATCATCGAATCATACAGGTACTGACTTCGCGTAAAATGCCGGTATTAGTCGGTGATTACTGGCGAGTCTTACCAATACGTCAGCAATCTCGGCGGCCAGTTACGATACAGCCGCTGGCTACCTGTACGCAGCTCAGAACGGTACTCGTGAGCCAAGTTTGGCGCCAAAATATTGATACAAAACCGTTTGCTTACTTGCTGTCACTCGACAAAAGCCTGACGGATTTTCCGCAGTGTTCGATAACGCAAGTCGTGACGGCTTATGGCACACCGAACGAGAGTGTGCTCATTGCCGGTACGCTCTCTAAACCGACTGAATTATTGCTATTCTTTGATAAATCTAAGAAGCCGAACGCTACTGAGCCTATCGATACGGCGACGATTTTGCCAATAGCTGCATCGGCGCTACCAGGCACCGACTGTCGTAATGCGACTACCATGAACTTTGTTGCACACGAAGACGATGATATTTTGTTTATGAATCCGGATATTACTGTTGATTTACAATCTGGCCGTTGCGTTCGGACAGTCTACGTGACAGCCGGTGACAGCGGTTATGGCGCTGCTTACTTAGCGTCGAGAGAGCAGGGCTCGCAAGCGGCCTATGCAACGCTACTGCACTCCCAAAATGATTGGCTGCAACGAATCGTACGACTCCCACGGGGCGAATACGTCCGTGTCTCAACTCTCAAAGATCATCCCGAGGTGTCGCTGATATTCATGCGTCTACCGGATGGCGGGCTAGACGGGGGTGGCTTTGCTAAAACTAAACATCAAAGTCTGAATAGACTCGAGACGGGGCGAATCGCCAATATTAGTTCGGTTGATCAACAATCCGGCTATACAAAATCTGGACTCGAGTCGGCCCTGGCAGAGATCATGGCATTGTACAATCCTGCCGAGATTCGCACTCAAAGTAGTGCTCAGGGGAACATTCTGCGCGATCACAGTGACCATGGCAGCGTTGGACGGTTCGTAACCCTAGCTCATGACGTCTACCAACAACAGATATTCGATAATTTAGTCAGCATTCCAATAACGTACTACGTCGGTTATCCAATTCGTGAGTCGCCTACCAACGTCGATGGTCCACTGTATACCGAAAAACTTGCGGCGTTCCTAGCCTACGCACAGTATGATGCTGGCGTCTGTCAAACAGTTGAAGCGTGCAATAACACGCCGACCTATGGTTCATATTTGCAACGGCAATATCAAAGTCATAACTAACGCCTACTAGCACAACGACTACTGTATAATAAGAGGATGGGGAGTACTGTAAAATTTGCACGCCGAGCTGGTATCTTGATTATCGGGATACCATTATTTACTGTAGGTATTATTTTGATTCCGCTGCCTGGCCCTGGTTTGCTGGTATGTTTCTTGGCGCTTTTACTGTTAGCTCAAGAATTCGAATGGGCCCGCAAACACGCCGATACTGCCAGGTCTGCACTAACAGCCATCTACGATAAAGCCAAACAACGAGCCGACAACTTCGAACAAAAAGTTGACAAAAAAGCCGACTCGGCTGATACGAAAAACAATAAAGTTCATCGACCATGATAGGATAGTACGACCATGTTAGCCCAAATTAAGTTTTTCTGGTTTTCGATTACTGCGACTATTCTTGCTATTATTTTCTCGGCTTACTACCTGGGCCCCGCTGCGCTTGTGCCGCTCGTCATTTTAATGATTATCGAAATTACGTTTAGTTTTGATAACGCGGTCGTCAACGCCAAAATTCTCAAGAAAATGTCACCAACCTGGCAACGAATATTTTTAAGCGTTGGAATCATCATCGCTATTTTTGGTATGCGTCTAGTATTTCCAATTCTGATTGTCGCGCTCACCGCCGATTTGTCGTGGCGAGCGGTTATCGATCTGGCACTTAATCATCCGACCGAGTATGCCGATAGATTAGAAATGGCTCACCCGACAATTACTGCCTTTGGTGGGACTTTTTTAATGATGTTAGCGCTCCACTTTTTTATGGAAAAAGGCAAGGTGCATCATTGGTTCAGTCGTTTCGAGCGCTTCCTGCAACGGATTGGAACTACCTGGATGCCAGCGCTGCTAACGTCTATCGCCATCGCTGTTATCGCAGTAGTTCCGGCTAATCATCATTCTGGGCAAACCGTTCGAGCCGGCTTTATTGGTCTAGCCGTTTATTTAGCAATTCATGGGCTTAATTACGTCATCGAAAAGACTACGAATAAAACAAATAAGCTGGCTCACTATACCGGCTGGGCGGCGTTTACGATGTTTATGTATCTCGAACTACTCGACGCCAGTTTTTCGCTCGACGGTGTACTCGGCGCGTTCGCAATCACCTCCGATGTCGTGTTGATAGTGGCCGGACTCGGCGTTGGCGCTGTCTGGGTGCGCTCATTGACCGTTTACATGGTGCGTAAAGGCACGCTTGATGCTTACAAATTTTTGGAGCACGGCGCACACTACGCCATCGCCGTCTTAGCAGTCGCTATGATACTATCGGTGATCTATGAGCTACCAGAAATCGTTACCGGGATGTTAGGACTAGGGCTTATTATCGGATCGATTATCGCATCGAAGCGCGATGATCAGCTCGCTTAAATGCTGAGAATCTGTTAAGTGCGACTACTGTTATATCCGCCAATTTTATGCTCGACATTGTCGATGGTGATTGTGAATGGAACGCCAATCATCCTTCGGATAATTACTATAAAATCATCCATAATGTCGATTCTTATTTGTCTTTCTGATTTAACAGCAAGCGCTGTAAATTATTCGATAGCAGTGATATGGGGGGCTGGTTATGATAAAGGTTCATTTAGTTAACCAAAGGAACGTATGCCATATATAACTGTTAGTACCGAAAAAAGTAATGAAGTAAAGATCAGTTATGCCGATTACGGTGAAGGAAAACCAGTTATTTTATTACACGGATGGCCGTTAAGTCACCGGATGTGGGAAAAACAAATTACGGCACTAACTCAAGCCGGGTATAGAGTAATAGCACCAGATCGCCGCGGTTTTGGCGAGTCCTACAAGCCGTGGAACGGTTATGACTACGATACCTTTGCAAAAGATATCAATATTTTAATCACTGAATTGAATTTACATGATGTCGCTTTAATTGGATTTTCTATGGGTGGAGGCGAAATTGCTCGCTACATTGGAACATATGGTAGCGAACGAATTTCAAAAATTGTGCTAATGAGTGCAGTCACGCCGTACTTGCTTAAGTCTGACGACAATCCGGACGGTGTTGATAAAAGCGTGTTCGACAATATGTTGAGCGGGTTAATGGCTGATCGTCCAGCATTTCTGCATCAGTTTACAAAAAATTTCGTCAATTGGGATACCGATGGGAAAGAAATTCTTAGTCAAGAATCAATTCAACATGCCTGGGATATTGCTGTTTGGGCCAGCCCCAAAGCAGCCACCGATTGCGTTACAGCATTTTCGTCAACCGACTTCCGCGCAGATCTTGCCAAGTTCGATGTACCAACACTTGTTATGCATGGTGACGCCGATCAAATTGTGCCGTTTGAGGTTAGTGGCCAGCGGACGCACGAAGCTATCGAGGGCAGCGAGTTAGTTGTCATTGCTGGCGGTGCACATGGCATAACCTACACGCAACCCGAAAAGGTAAATTTCGCATTGCTTGAATTCTTAAATAAGTAGTTGACCCCAGCCTTGGATGTCAAAGAGGGAGCCTTATCAGGCTCCCTCTGCCAAATTCGTTGGTACTGCTGATGCAAGATCATTGTAATAAATTGATAGTAAAAATCAGACGTAAACAAATACGAATCTTCATGATTGGGCATATCAACAACACACAGCGAACTGTACATCAATTTTTAATGACGTGATCATCAGCAGTACGTTACTTAGTAACAGTACAACAGTTCAATTTTGCGAATCGTTTACGTAAATTAATATGAATTTATGAACTGTCGGTTACGAGTAATTTTCGTTCACTCAGAGTTCGTCATAATTTATGAATTTCGGTAGCAATATGAAGCAAATTATCAAAGATTTAAGCGTGCTTCCAACAAACTTCGCTAAGTTACGGCGGCACAATTATCAAGCAGTTTGATGTTATTGAGTAAGTTACCCTGAAAGATTCTGTCATTTGGTGCTCGGATCTGGTAGCAAAAAAGATGGGCAATTGGTATTTAGCACGTTCATAGAGATTAAATCCGTTGTAGCTGTTCTGTTTGCAACCTACGAACGATGTTAAGTTATTGCCATCTACATAGCTAGAAATTTGCGTATAATATCAATAGGAGACAATATGCAACTACTCGGACCATCGGAATTTTATATTTCCCGATAATACGAAAATAACCTCATATAGCATAAGAGCTTTGAGTTATGGCTTCATATGAGTGAGATTGTGAGAGCAAACTTACTGAATTCGACTGGTCGTTATGATAGTGTTGAGCCTTCTGCCGTATTTTATGATCATAGTGACCTTCCAGATGGGCAGCGAATGGCTGCGTGGTTTCCCATAGATTTATGTCGAATTCAGCACAATTACGATTTACCACTCTCCATGCTGAGCTAGTTACACAAGTTGTTGAACTATCCAATAATAGCGTACAAGCGGTTTGTGAACCGGAGGTTAGTCTCACGAGAACTGACACCGATACACAAGTTCAGCTACCGCCATATATTGAAATTGGTAATGTAGCAACAATGGTCGAGTATCTCAATAGCAGTAGTGAAGTGCTTGAGCTCATTATGGAACAAGTAAATTCCGACTATGTTGCTACAGACAACTGGCGGTCATTAAAGTTATAATAGAGTGGGGAAACAAATAAATTTGCTATAATATAAAAAAGTATTATGTCAAACACTACGAATCCAGAATCCTTGCCGCGATATCATGATTTCCATCATGATGTAGATTTAGCCTTGGCTCGAGATGAGTCTGATATGAAAAGCAATGTCCACGATCGTCTTATTAATAGAATCAAAAAAATTGGTGCAATATCTACAGCCGTTGTTGTTACCAACTTTGGTTATGAGTTGGATGTTTCCATTGTTGACCGTCAATTAGCTGAGACGCATGCCTCACTTACGTCCGTCTACAAAGCCTCGTCTCCTGAACATCAAGATACCATGGTTGTTGTGATGGCTGGACTAGGTAATCGTAGCGCCTACCCGACTGCTTCAGCATTGCCAACTTATGATCGAATGGGTGATGTCGAAGCTGTTACCTACGATAATAAAGGCGTCGATCCTGAATCAATAGCTGCCTTAGTAGTTCAAAAAGCTACCTTAGAAGGTAAGAAGTCAGTGATACTTGATGGGCACAGTATGGGTGGTTTGGTCGCCGCTGCCGTCGCGGCAACCATATATGGCGGCGATAGCGGGCTCAAAGTGAAGGCTGTCATTGCCGACTGCACACCAGGAAGTCCAAATGATGTTCGTGAAAGTCAACGAACAATTGGTGACGTTTTGTCTGATATGGCATCGGCATTTAAAGGTTCTCTTGAAAGTCGGCCATTGCGATTCGTCCTTGAAATGGCCGCCCGCCATAAAAAGTATATAAACATTAATGAGATGAGCTTGAATCTGTCGGCTACATTACAGAACACTCGAGAAATCGTACATGACAAGTTTCTTTCACCAGATGCAGCCAGCGGCGTATTAGTTGATTCTCAGTATGGCATGATACGTAATGCGAATATTGCAAATAATCTACGGACACTCGGGAAGGCTGACAATGGTAAAGTTCCACCTATAATATTCTTCCAGCAACCCACCAATGTCGCTAACGATACGATAGTATACGATGACCGTTCGAGAGAAGGTTTAAAAAAATTGACGACCGAAAATAATTTACAATTCTATGTGTTTTACACAGACCCTGTTGAGGGAGGTCATGCGAATCCAACAGAGGCCAGGGATACCTACAATAAGATTGCTGCGTCTATCGGTCTGATCGTAAACGGCATACCGCAGATGAATCCAAATGTTACAACATTGGCGTATCCAGATAGTTTATTAAGTCATGTTCCCGCAACGGTAAAAGCACCTCGATAGCCCAAATCTCCTTGGTCGCTGTTATTATTTCAAGGATAGCTATAGTGTGTTTTAGACTTAATAGGACCCCGAAGCGGAGAGCGGCGCACTTCTGCGTTTACAACCGGTTCAATCTTTTCGGATTCATACTCGGTAGACTATTCATGAGCAAGCACTGCGACATATTTCATAATGCAATTAAGCAGACTTCATTTAGCGAATAAGTATCAAGCCAACTAACTGTGGAATAATCTGACTAATAACTATTGGAATCGTATTTCTATATTGCTCAAACAATGTTTAAATGCTGGTGCGCGCAGAAAATATGCTGAATGAATTAAGTAACGACACCAGCATATTGACTGCTCGTAGCAATTAATCCAAACAAGTGTTATCCCTATAAAAGTGGGTATAATCGCTGAATTTACCAAGCACACGAATCAAACTCTTCAAATTAGCAATTGCCAAATAGATGTCTAGCCAGGCTTTGTATACGTTACTTGCAGTATAAACGTAAGAAAGCGGTCAATATATTCCATCCCATCCATCATCGGTTGGCGTCTGCACGATTAGTTGCTTAGTTACCAAAATGCTGCCGGTGAGAAGACGGTCAAATATGGCGCTACTAGCAAGTAGGTTGATGCTATTCAAGTAGTTCTAGCAGGTAGATCGACATGAGCTAGACAAGCGTCCGAACAGGTAAACTCTGGAAGACGCAATTTATCGACAGATAGTCGACTTGCTAGATACGAAGCAGTTTATAGATTTACTAAAAGCGGCTGATTGTAAAAAATTTGCGCTGAGTGACGAATCTTATGTAATGGTACACAAGCTGGGAGGTACAGTAACTTGTGCCCATAAAGATTTTTTACTGGGAGCACCTTAATGATTAAACCAGTATTGGAGATTTCTTAATTAGGTAAATCATATTTTCGAGCCTTACTATATACTGAATCCTCATAAAAAGCTTGGTGTTGATTTTAATTATGTAAAGCAGAAAATCAGAAACGAGTACAGCATGAAAAGCTCGGCACATTTGGCCAAAAATCAAGCTTGCGACAAAATTGACCGATAGCTTACGTTCGTAATATATTTAATAGTAACTAGTTACGAACGACTAGTAACCGTTGTTCAATGCGCTTTGATTGTTTTCGTTCAAGCTTTTCAAGTTCTTTTTGGCTAGTCGTGTCGTGGGAAATAACGAGTAGCCACATTAGTTCTCCATAATCATCGAACAACGGCGCTATCAAAACTGCCCAATATCTCATGGTCACTTTGAATGTTGGACAGTAATCTTCGAACCGAGCCAGTTCGCCGCTCTGTGCTTTTACGAGTGCGGTGGCTGCTTTATCTTGAACGTCGCCTCTCCAAAAATCTAACCAAGCTTTACCGATTACCTGTCTTTCATCATCAATCTCCATCATCGATAAGCCGTGTGGTTTAAATGACATGAGCATGCCATCACTGTCAATTACTTTTACGCAATCTTGTGACGATCTGTATAAGCTGCTTATGATTTTATCTGTTGGTAAATTTGAATTATTATTATAATTGAGTCGACTTCAAAACAGTAATAAACCGCATCGTGATATTACACACACATCGTAGATAGTAAAAATTGGACAACAGGATAGGCCTACATTAGGAAGAGTATGGACGTTTTATCAATCTACGTTGATGAGCCTTTGGTTCATCGACAAATGCGTATCGGACGCCGTAAGTGGCAATCTGCTGGGTATCCTGGTCTCGGCGAGTCCACCACCAGGCCCCGACGTGCAAGTTAAGCTCGTGAGCGCGCGCTACAAACTCCGGTGTGATGTCTTTTCCATCCGGGTGATAACTCCGTATGCCATTACGAGATGCCCAGAGCATGCTTTCTTCGGTGATTGTTTCAACGAGTAATTCGTGTGCTACATTTGGCAATAATTTTATAGATCGTTCTAGCTGTGTACGCTTAAACGATGATATAACTAGTTTTGGCTGACGACTCATAACACGTTCAATTAGGGTATCGGCCTGTAACCAGCCGCTAACATCGAGTGCTTGCACAACGCGTTCGGCCAGCTCAAATTCAGTTGATTTGAGTTCGATATGTAAACGGGCTTTTGATTTGTAGCGAGCCAGTAGTTCGAGTAAGCTAGGAATACGTTGTTCACCAAATTTCGGGTTAAACCATGAACCGGCGTCTAGCTGCTTGAGCTGAGCATAGGTATAGCCATCAAGCCTACCGAGGCCATTCGTCGTTCGACCAAGCAACTCGTCATGCAGTACCATTGGCACGCCGTCCTTACTCAGTTGGACATCAAATTCGATGTCGCTGTAACCATAACGCAAGGCAAGATCGAATGCGGCAATGGTATTTTCGGGCGCCTCGCTAGAGTAACCTCTATGCGCAACGACTGTTAATAACTTAAACATAAGTGGTATTATAGCTTAGAATGGCCAAAGAAACATTTAATAAAACCGAACATCGACCAATATCAAAGCATCGCATTTATGTGGCAGTCTTAGCGCTGATCGTATTTCTAAGCTGTGTCCTTATCGCCTTCAAATGGCATGCTGTCCAAAGTAAAAGTAGCGAAGCTACCATTCAGAATGCAGCAATTGCTAGTGCATTACGCCAACACCCAATTAGTAACCTGGTCGGCCAAATCCGTAAGATTACGGCTCTGTCGCCGGTCGTAAAAGGTAATCAGGGGTTAATACCATTAACGAGCTGCCCGCGAGTTGATACCGCATCAGTAATCGATCCGACCAAATTGGATTATCGAAAAAGTAGTTTTGCTTACGTGCTTACCTATGACACGGCCAACCAGGCGACCAATACGGATTCCAAATGCTCATTATCGCAGGTTGTTGCGGCATATGGTCGGCCTAATGCTAGTATATTGATTGCCGGTAGCTTAACTAACCCTAAAGAGGTTATATTACTCTACGATAAAGGCGTTCTCAAGAATTCCCCTGATGCCCCACTACGACCTCAAGGGCCTTCGACAGTAGTTCCAATCCAGCTTAGTCAACTACTTGAGAAGACTGATTGTGGCGGTCAGACGGACCTAAATATTGTTGCCCATCAGGATGACGACTTGCTATTTCTTAGCCCTGACTTATCACGCGATATTAAGTCTGAAAAATGTTCACGTACTATATATCTAACTGCTGGCGATGCCGGACTCGATCAATTTTACTGGCTGTCGCGTGAACAGGGTTCAGAGGTCGCGTACTCACATATGACTACTGAAAGTGATGACTTATGGATTAAGCGAATAGTTAAACTGACTGATACTGAATTTATTACGGTCGCAACACCCAAAACTAATCCAAAGATATCGCTGATTTTTATGCATCTTCCCGATGGTAATTTCGACGGGAGTGGCTTCAAAAACTCCAACAATGAAAGTTTAGCAAAATTAGCGACTCAAAGGATTGCCATGATACATTCGGTCGATGAGCAGTCGACGTACTCGTCAGACCAACTCATAGCAGCGCTTGGTACTTTGATCAAGTATTACCAACCGTCGGTCATTCGGTCGCAAAGCTCCGAACGAAGTTATAAAAATAATAAGTATTTAGATCATAGCGACCATGTCACAACCGGCTTATATACCAAGAAAGCCTACCAACGAGTATATTCAAATAGTTCTGGTACGGTAAGTAATCCTAAAAATTTGGTGCCATTATATGCGTATATCGGCTATCCAATACATGGCATCCATGACAATTTAACGTTTAGCGACAGTCAAGAAAAAACCCAAACATTTTTGCAGTATGCAAAGTTTGATAGCGGTGTTTGCCAATCGGTTGTTGACTGCGCAAAATCAACTACTTACGGCTCCTACCTGAAGCGACAATATAAACTGGAATATTAGTCTTATAATAGTGACAATAACTCGCTACTTTGAGTTAGAATCCTGACACATTGTTAAGCGCTAATGTCTTTGCGCTTTTCGTCGTATTCCTTTTTATCAATTTCGCCTTTTACGTAGCGTGTTTTAAGGATGTCTAGAGCTGTTTCGACAGGCTCATGGGGCGTTTTGTTGTCACCGCCATTAGTCGCTGCTCCGCTTACAAAGTGTCGCATAACAAACACAGCTACGACGAGAACTAGTATCACGAATAGGAACATAAAAATATAGCTAAAACCATCTCCACTATTGTTGCTTCCGTAATCCCAATTGTTGTGCATCATAGTATGACCCTTCGTTTAGTTACTAAAGCTATCTTGCCCTGACGTGTGTTAATTCGTATAAACCAAGTAGCTCGTCAATCGACTCTAGTTGCTCAGCATTGCTACCAGAAGTTAGGGACTTGTGAACATGCGTTCGGATATGATTTTCGACCAGCAGCTTATTGAGTGAACCCAATGACTTCTGGACAGCCAGTGATTGTGTGATGATATCCATACAGTATTCCTCGTTATCGATCATCTTTTCGATACCTTTAAGCTGTCCTTGAAGGATTTTTGACCTGTGTAGGGCACGTCGTTTAATGTCAGATATCATGCTATCAGTTTAATACCCCTATGGGGTATTAGTCAAATTGGTTACAATTACTTGAGAGTAGTATATTTGCATATTGCTTATGTTGGTAATATAATTTTTTGTAGGTAAATAAATATTAAAGTTAGAAAGTGTTCTATATGAGAAAAAATGAACAAGGCTTCTCAGTTATTGAAGGTCTATTAGCGGTAGTCGTATTAGTTGTCATAAGTGGTGTTGGCTATAGCATTTACCACCGTAGTCATTCGGTTGCATCTACTGGAAAAGCATCAACATCAAGTTCTCCAGCTGCAACGGTTGACGCATCGGCTGCTCAGTCGATAGCGCCAATTGGTACTACGGCCAGTGTAGATAATGTGACAGTACAAGATGCTAATAGCGAATCTGGCATAGACGCTAAGCACGCTAGTAGTGATCAAAGTTCTTCTACTAACAGCGATGGTGCTGCAACCGACGTAGGAGGAGCATACAATGAATCAACTCTGTAAACCATTGCAGCGCAGTATTCTGAGTCTAACGGTAACTATTTTTGCTTTTGGAATCGGTGCACCAACTATCGTAAGTGCTTTGGATAACACTACAACTAAGGTGGGCTCTGGGACTGCTAAAATCAGTTCGTTCTGTACGAAATTACCGACAACTATTACTACCATCGACGCTAACTTCTCTAGCCGGATTACTAAATTAGCGAATGCTCGCGTGTCAGCTGATCAGAAACATGCTGCCAACAAGACTAAATGGGACAGCGAAATTGCTGCCAACCGAGCAATGTGGGATCAGAAACGTCAAACAAACTTTACGAAGTTAGAAGCCAAGGGTACTGATGCAACTAAAACGACTGCAATCAAAGCTTACGAGGCATCAATAACTGGCGCAGTCGATTCAATGAGGATAGCTAACAGTCAAGCTCGAGAAACTTACCGTATAGCGGCAACTAATGCTATGACTAGCCAACGTTCAACCGTCGATAAGCAATTGGCGACATTCCAAACGGCCGTCATCGCTGCGGAGTCTACTGCTCAGGCGAATTGCCAGGCAACACCAAATGACGGTTCCAGTATTCGAATAGTATTTCAAGCTGCGCTTAAAAGTGCACGGGAAGCATTCACATCAGATAGAAAAATTGACACCGGACTTTCGGTCCAATTGAAGCAACTTGGCCAAGTACGTGATTCAGCCTTCAAGACTAGTAGCGCCACTTACAAAGCTGCCGCCAAGACCGCTCGGACTACCTTGCAATTAGCTTTTGGTACAGCAAAAGTTTAGCAATCTATCGATCCTCATTAGACGCTTACTGAGTTAATTCAAAAGTGGTTTTCCTGCGCTAGTATAAACTAGTCAGTAGGGAAACTACTTTTGTAATACGCGAGTATTAATGAAGCAAGTATGCATGATGGCTGAGCACTCCTATTATGAAAACAGTTAACCATCTGTCTGCCATAATTGAATAATAATTCCGTAGTTAACGTCACATGGCCCTACGCTCTTTTTATAATTATTGTGGTCGCTCATCATGAATCGTGTGGGAGTTTTATTATTCGACAATAAATTTACCAGCGTGGTATTGTCTGAATTATTATTTTGTTTAAATCGCCCCGACATTTTAAAAACCGTAAATTGTATTTTTAATACCGATGTTTTACTTATTACTACCAACCAATGTTTACAAACTGCTAGGTAAAGATTGATCAGTTTACTGGTTACCAGTTATAGGATCTATAGTTCAAGAATCGATGCCATTTCTGTCGTCCGTCGGCGTGGTAATTTATAGTAGTCAGTGGTGTTGAATGCATTCCTGGCCATCGTACAATACAAACTTTTACGCCAGTTAGGCATGTTATGACGCTTGCTTTGCACTACTCGAGCCATTGATACGAAATATGCAGCCGTATCAACATCAAAGTCTAATTCCGGACTAATGTAGCGAATAGATTGTAGCGCCGCTGGTACATCTAGTACATCATGAAACCCAAATGTTAGGCTAACATGGGCAATGCCATCAAGATAATCTAACTCATCGTAAACGGCTCGCTTTTCTAGTGGAATATGAGCCGCTTCGCTAACTTGCACTGACACTATCACTACTTTTTCATGTAATTCATGTGATTCAGCAACAGCTGCATGCAGCGCTAATGGTGTAAATTTAGCATGATGTCCGATATATATTGCTGTGCCAGGAATTCTTCCAATCGGAGGTTGTTGAGAGTGTATTTTGCCTATGAAATTACGTAATAATCCTTCGATAGATTTGCGCTCCACGGTAGTTATTTGCTCACCTTTGCGCCAGGTAGTTATAATACAAAGTATTAATGATCCAATAACTATTGGGAACCATCCACCGTGTAAAACTTTAGCCGAGCTTGATGTAATAAATAAAATGTCTATCGGCATAAACAATAATGCAATGGCAAATATGTAGCGTTTTGGCTTGTGCCAAATATAGCCAACGATAGCTAAGAACAAGATACTGTCTGCAGCTAATGTACCGCTAACTGATAAGCCATAGGCGTTGGCAAGCTTAGCTGATGAACCAAACAGTATGACTAGCAGGCTTACAATGATAAATAGTCCAGCGTTAACGAAGGGTAGATATACTTGTCCACCTAATTTTGCTGAAGTATGTTTAATGAGCATTTTGGGTAAATAGTTGAGCTGAACTGCTTGTTTAGTAAGTGAGAAAGCACCAGAAATTACCGATTGCGATGCAACAACAGTCGCAAACGTCGCAAGTATGACGAACGGTATGCGTAAAGTAGCGGGAAACATTAATACTAAGGGATTTGCAGCAACCGATGGGTCACCTACCAATAGTGCTCCCTCTCCCATGTAGCACAGTATCAACGAAGGGAATACGATAAAATACCATGCTTTAGCTATTGGTGTACGCCCGAAATGCCCCATATCCGCATACAATGCCTCGGCTCCTGTAATTGCTAGGACGACCGCGCCCATAGCAATAAATGCTAGCAGTGGATGATATATAAAAAACGAAATTGCAGTGGTTGGCGAGAGTGTCGTAAGTACACTTGGTTGTTGCCAAACTCGCCAGAGCCCACAAGTACCAATCGCGGTAAACCACACTAGCATAATCGGACCAAATAGTCTGCCGACTACGGATGTGCCAAAATGTTGGATTGTGAAGAGGGCTGTAATTATGAGTAGGGTGAGTGGCACTACGATAAGTGCTGCATGCGGGGCAACTACTTTTAAGCCTTCGACTGCTGATAGTACGGAGACTGCCGGAGTAATTACGCTATCACCGTAGAACAGTCCCACACCGATTAGGCCTATCAATAAGAGGATTTTTGAATAGCGAGAGCGTACCTTACCGTTTCTTATCTGAGCAAGTAACGCCATGATACCGCCTTCGCCCGCATTACCAGCCCGCATTATAAATGCAATAAATTTAATAGTAACTACAAGTAGAATCGACCAAATAACTAATGATATGACACCGTAAATGTTAGTTTTATTGGCAGCTATATTGTCACCACCGTTACCGAATATAACACTAAAGCAGTACAAAGGGCTGGTACCAATATCTCCAAACACTATACCGAGCGCGCCGAGTGACAATAACGCGTTTGTCTTTCGTTGCGCAAATAGTTTTTTCATGGAAATAAGGAATTCTTCATAGGGGAAGTAACTATATAGAGCTTATGGCTGCAATACCAGCAATTGTCATAATCACGACAACAGCCCACCCTACCGTTTTAACGTACTTACCATTAACCCATTCTCCCATAATGCGTTTGTTGTTGGCGAGCAGTAAGATTAGTGTCAGGACGACTGGTGCCACGATTCCGTTCGCGACAGCCGAGTAGATCAATGCTTTGATCGGGTTGAGCCCGATAAAATTTAAGCCGAGCCCGGCAAGCATAGAAATTATGATAACGCCATAAAATGTCGAGGCATTCTTAAGTTTGCTGTTGAGCCCTTGCCGTCTGCCAAGAGCTTCACTGATAGCGTATGAACTCGAACCTGCTAGAACCGGAATCGCTAATAACCCCATACCGATTACGCCAGCCGCAAACAAGAAGTAGGTACTATTTCCGGCAAAAGGACGCAGGGCTTGCGCCGCTTGGGAGGCGGTGCTGATATTAGTGATGCCATGCGAAAACAGAACACTACCACAAGCCGCAATTATAAAGAACATGACTAAGTTTGAGAGAAACATGCCGAACCAGACATCGATGCGCATCTTTTTAACCGAAGCGGCGTCGGTGCCCATTCGTTGTTTAATAGTTGTCTGGCCGATTGCAATTTCTTCTTCGACTTCTTGCGATGTTTGCCAGAAAAAAAGATATGGTGAAATCGTGGTACCAAGAATCGCGCAGATAAGGAGTAACTGGTCCTTACTAAACGTTATGTGCGGTATGACGGTATATTTAAGAACGGTTCCCCAATGCGGATGAGATAGTATTGCCGATACGACGTAGGCTAAAAGTACCAAAGCTAGATATTTCAAATAACGAGCGTAGCGGACGTAGGGGGTAAAAATCTGCAGCAATAAAATGACAATGGTAAAACCAATAACGAGCAATGAGGTGTGAATTTGAGGAGCCAATAACTGGGCCGCCGCTGCCATTGCACCAATGTCGGCACCGATGTTAAAAGAGTTAGCGGCAAAAAGTAGCAGGGTACTGAAGTATAGGATTGATTTAGGAAAGTGAATGCGAATATTTCCGGCTAAACCGCGGCCGGTTACTAGTCCAATCCGAGCGCACATCTCCTGAACGATTGCCATTAGTGGAAACGTAAAAACCGATAACCAAATCAAGCCAAAACCGTACTGAGCTCCGGCCTGGGAGTAAGTTGCGATACCGGAAGGGTCATCATCCGATGCGCCCGTCGTTAATCCGGGCCCTAGCAGATACCAAAAATTCTTGGCACTTCTGATGGGATTTTTACCGTTATAAGGCAGTGTTTTGACGAATTTTTGACTACCATCAACACCGAGTTGCAAAGCCTCGGCTGGCGCATCGATTAGTTTTTCTACAATAGTTCTTTTCATGTATTGGAGGGTGTATTAATTTTCATAGTAGGCGTATATGTGTAACGCTAGAGGTTATAAGATTACACGTTTAGCTTACCATAATAGCTACCAAAGTCGATTTTTTGTGGTTACAGCGTAGTTATTTACAGCTCAGTAATTTATGACACAAGCTGTGTAAGTTCACTAAATTGTTCTCCGAAGTTGATGATATACTGACCGCATGGTAAAACTATTGAAAAGTGACAGACATAACAGCAAGTCTGCATCAAAACAGCTCGTTCTATTAATAGTATTTGTTGTGATCACGCTTGGGTTAGTCACATGTATAGTGACTTACCGGATTATTCATAATCCTGATCCGTATACTACTATGGCGCCACCAGCCCTACCCGATCCGCCGCTTAAAAAATTAGCTGAGCAGAGAGGCATTCAAATCGGTTCGTTCGCCTCACTCAAATATTTACGAGAGCGTCCATATCGTGATATTTTGGCGTCGCAATTTAATTACGCCACTATCGACGGCGAACCGAATTGGCGTTTCGAAGATTCAACTTTGCGCCCAACCAAGAGTACTTTTGATTTTACTAATTTTGACAAAGTGTTTACCTTTGCGAATCAGCATGATATGCCCGTTCGGGTGCAACATTTGGTATGGGGCGATCCTAAATGGCTACCGGATTGGTTGACGCAAGGAAATTTTAGCCACGATGAATTGCTTGCTATATTACAGAACCATATCGCGACCGTCGGTGCTCGATATAAAGGGAAAGTCCGCGAGTATTCGGTTGTTAACGAAGCCTTTAGTCGTAAATTATTGACGGGCGGTAATCACGATTGGTGGGGCGAAAAACTCAACTATGAGTATATTGATAAATCATTTATTTGGGCTAGAGCAGCCGACCCTAATGCCGTGTTGATTTTAAATGACTTCGGCAATGAAACCGAAGGACAAATATCAAATCTAATGTACGACTATATAAAAGATGCCAAGAGCCGCGGCGTGCCGATCGATGCAGTCGGTATGCAGATGCACATTAGCGGTACGAACATTCCCGATAAAGCAAAGGTGATCTCGAATATGCAGCGTTTTGCAGCCCTCGGAATCAAAGTGTATGTCACTGAGTTTGACGTCAATATGCATGATGTCCAGGCAAGCGCCAAGGATAAAGAGACTCGCCAAGCTACTATCTACCGTGACATGTTGGGTGCCTGTTTGGCAGTTGGACCCGATGTTTGCCCAAACTTTGGGTATCTTGGTTTGATTGATCGGCAGAGTTGGTATAACGGGCTTGGGATTCATGACGCTAATCCGTTACTGCTTCACGACAATTACGATCCAAAGCCAGCGTTCTATGCAGTCCGGGCAGCTCTCGGTACGTAGCCTTAACTTTCTTGCAGCACGGCGAGAACATTACCAGCCGGGTCGCTAAACCAAGCGATGTTGGGACTATGATTCGTCGCAAGGCCATTTAGAATACCTAATGCATCTTGCGGGTACGTATAGCATGGCACTCAAAAATTACGCTCCGACTCGCTAGTTCAGCGTCTGCTACGTCTATATTACTGACGATAAAATTGAGCATAGTAAAATTAGGGCTAGTGATCGGTTTTCTGGTATATGAACAATTTCCTACCACCCGGTAGCTATAGCTGAGTCCCACCGTCTCGCTTTTGAGAAGCAACCTTGAAGTTTAGGTATATTTTTTTGGCCCTTGCTAAATCATCAACACTGATAGTACTCGAACCATATGGAAATACTCCATTGCTTCAGTTTAATCTTCTGTACGCTATTACGTATTTTTGAGCACTCTCGCTTCAATTGCCTCTAAAAAGGATCTGGCACATTTATGGTTTAGCGTTCGAATGGCAATGTCACCAACACGAGAGTGTAGAGTAACGGTTCCGGCGATGCTAACTTTGCTGTAAGTTACACCGCTGATAACTTGATAGGTCATTTCATCGATTTTCTCGAACAGTGGCTTCTTGTCGATTAATAGTACTCGGTTGCTGGTGGCAACCAGCGCGCCGCGTCCGGACTGTGGGTTGTTCTGTATCCGGTACTTACCGTAGACAATGCCAATAATTTGTTCGTCAGGGTGGAGAATAGATGCTAACGTATGCGTTTCGGGCAAGAGTAAATCGTACCTGTCAGCCCCCAATGATTTTAGTACCCGATCTATCTCCTCAGCCCGGTCTATTTTAGCCACGAGCTTGGCGGGCTTAGGGCTAGGCACGTAAACTGAAAGCTTGCTATCGTCGTCAAATGGTATCACTTTATCGTCCTCCCTATGGTTATACACTTACAGAAGAGTACATGTGTAAGTACCTACGTCACTAACGCAAATGGCGACGCCTAGAATTAAATTGTCTTAACGTATAAGGCATAGCACAGAGGAGTGTTCCAACGGCCAGCACTAACAATAGGTTACTGGTACTGGTTGCGCCGTTAATAGCGACAACTATCCACAGCAGCAGTAATGCCGCAGCATCAATGAGCAACCAATTGTGCATATATCGGTCGTATCGCACTCTTTCTTCGCCGTTGCCAAGATATTTGACGTATTTTTTAGGTTCTATCAGCTTAGCTATTACTTTTAACTTAACGCTGGTAAATATATGTGCTAATCTCGATTTAGGCTCTGGCATAGGACCTCCTAATGGTCACAATATATTACTACACGTGTCCAGCAGTTTGAGGTTACAAGCCTTTTCTAATAACCTCTGTGTCCACTTGATTACTATATTATCTGCTTATTATATGATGATCACTGTACGAAATCAGGCTCCACACTTAGGCGATGAGAGAATTCCAATCGGCGGCAAATTTAACTAGACCTTTGTCCGTTAACTCGTGTTGGATGTCATATGAATCCCAAGCTCCTTCCAGGCCAACGGCCTCGTACGGAATGTTTTTTAAATTTTTCGTTTCATAGGTAAATATATCGTCCGGTAAAGGCATACCGGCTTCGCCCCAGGCTTTTAAAACACCTTAGGGAGCCGTAATCAAATCGAATGTTAGAGCAAGGCATTGCATGAAATGTTCCATCGTTAGGGCACTAGCCGATAGCACCTGAGAATGATGGTCGCTGGCGCGGTACATAGCCAGGACATTAGCGATGAACGACATGCCGTCCAGACCAATATCATCTAGCCGACCGATGAACGGTGATACAAATACTTGACCTGGCTTTGCTCCGCGGGTGGCGGCGTAGACGGCCACAGCTTGTTGTTGGCTAAAGCACAGCGTCATGTTGACCCGCATATTGGCGGCGATACTTTGTTCGGCGGCGGCCAGACCAGCGGCAATAATCGGATATTTGACATGAGCATTCGGAATCCAGGTAAATATATCCTGACCTTGGGCAAACATATCGTCGGCAGTGGTTTCGGCGTCGCCGTAGACCTCGATCGACACCGATCCACCAGGTACAAGACTTGAAATGTCAGTGACGACTTGTTTGTAGAAATCAAAAATCTCCGTTTTCGAAAACTTATCGCCACTGGCAAATCTGGCCTGAGCATACGGGTTCTTGGCAACAAGCGTTGGATCGGTGGTTTGGCCATCTAAAAACCCTAGCAAACTAATAATTTCTTTGGTTTCGGCCGGGTCGCCACTATCGAGGAAAATTCGTGTCTGTAAGCCGTCTGGTTTACTCATAGTGCTACTCTATCTTTATACATTGATGATTTAAGCTTAATTATAATGTGGTTAATATAAATTATCACCAAAATTTAGCGGCTGGTTTCTCCGATTTAACACTAAGTTACCGCAACGCCACGCTATTTGGTACACTGATAGCATTATGCTTATCTTTAACTGCCTTCGTTGGTGGTACGGCAGCGGCTGGAGCTGGCGTCTCCAAAGTCACCGCCAGTCACTCCGGATACTTTTTGAGTATTTTTCGGTTGATGCATTACTGCGTACTTTATTCGCACCGTACCGGCAGACGTTGGTGTCGGATGGTGGGCAAAAAAATATGTCAAACCTCATGAATCGATTGCTTGATTCGCTCGTTTCAAGTGGCATTGGCTTCGTTTACCGAACGACGTTAATTATCGTTGCTGGCATTTTGGCCATCGGCGAGTTAGTACTGTTTGTGCTGAGCGCAGTCCTTTGGCCGGTCGTCCCGCTCGTGCCGTTACTGGCGATTGCACTTTATATTAGTCAGGTGACGTCCTAGCATGGCTGCTATAAGTATTCGTCAATCAAAAGCCCGGCTCCGTCGTCGTTTGATGCCGAGCTACGTGCAAGTTTCGCTTCGATTGCTGACGCTGCTTGGCCTGCTCGCTGGTATCGCCGCCGCTCTGTTTAGCATGCCGCTGCTGTACCTAGTATTAGTTATCGCAGCGCCAGCGCTAATGCTCAGGCAATGGTACAAAGGCGAATTGTTCGAACTAATTCCAACTACGAATCTGCAAAATGATACGGATATTTTTAATCTGCTAGAACCAGATCTATTAGCGAAGCTAAGTAGTCAAGATCTCTCGGCAAAATCGTTAGTCGAAGCACTTTCTGATTCCCCCGGTGGTCGATTTTATGCCGTTCGTTTCCAGGTACCCATCGGGTCGCTCATAAACTATGCCTCCGACGTAGCTAGTAGTGCGACGCCGATTTTCCAAGCTACACTGCAAATAGCCAGTACGGGAAGCGCCAGTCAGCTTGATTCGGCGGCCATTACGGCAGCGGCTATCTTGGCTACGCCTGATATTGATCAATTGCTGGCCAGCGTCGGTCTAGATAGAAAAGACATCCAAGAAGGTTATTTGTGGTATGCCAACGAGCAAAAAACTCGCCAAAGAATGCTTCAAAAATCACATTACGGTGGTATTGGCCGCGATCTTTCTTTTGGCTATACTCCAATTTTAAGCCAAATGGGTCATAACATCACCGCCGAAATCGAGCAGAGTGGGTTACTGTTTCGCCAGCCTGAAGTGCGCCGCGATACGATTCAGCACACGGCACATTTGCTTTCTTCGGCTGGCCGGCAAAATATCGCACTGGTTGGTGAAACTGGTTCTGGTCGCACTACCGTTGTCTACGCCCTAGCCGAGCAGCTACTAGCCAATCGACAGCTATTGTCGAACATTCGCTTTCACCAAATCGTTGGGCTGGACGCGTCAAGTTTGCTGGCTCGGAGTGGCGGTCGAGGTGAACTTGAGCACATGCTCATTCAAATATTTAATGAAGCGATTCGGGCAAAGAATATTATTTTATTCCTCGACGATGCCCATTTGTTTTTGGCCGATGGGACTGGCTCTGTCAATCTTTCGAACATTCTCCAACCCATATTGCAAGGCGGTAGACTCCGGCTCGTGCTAACGATGAATGAAAGCTGGTGGCAGCAAATCAATCAGACAAATCCTGCCCTGACGCAGCTACTAAACCGATCTAATATCGAACCGTTAAACCGGGCAGATACGATGGACGTCATGGAGGACCAAACAGTAACATTTGAATATCGTCACAATGTGACGTACACCTACCGCGCTCTTATCGAAGCTTACAATTTATCGGAACGATTTATTAGCGATCAGGCATTACCCGGAAAAGCGATCGATTTGCTAGAGGCCGCCGCCGTCCTTGCTGAAGGTGGACAGGTAACAGAGCAAACAATTCAGCAGGCAATTGAGCAACGTTATGGCGTAAAAGTTAGATCGGTCAATCAAACTGGTGAGCGCGATACGTTGCTTAATTTAGAAGCTTCCATTCACGAGCGTATGATCAACCAAACTCGGGCAGTAAACAGGGTGGCCGATGCTCTCCGTCGGGCTCGAGCTGGTGTGCGCAATGTGCAGCGCCCGGTTGGAACTTTTCTATTCCTTGGTCCGACGGGAGTTGGCAAGACTGAGCTCAGCAAATGTTTGGCCGAAGTCTATTACGGCGGTGATGAAAATTTGATTCGAATCGATCTCAACGAGTACAGCTCGGCTAACGACGTTAGTCGCTTACTCGAATCGGCTGTTACAAATTCGCAAAGCCTGTGTGCGATGGTGGCTAAGCAGCCGTTTAGCATTATACTGCTCGACGAAATAGAAAAGGCCCATCCAAACGTCCTGAATGCCTTATTGCAATTATTGGACGAAGGTATACTGCGGGACGTCAATAACCGTGAGATTAACTTCCGTGAAACGATCATCATCGCAACCAGTAATGCTGGAGCAGATAACATTCGCGCTCACATTGATAATGGCGAGCAGATCGAGCAGTTCGAAGAGGCGTTCATCAACGAGCTTATAGAAAGTCAGCAATTTAAACCAGAGTTCCTTAACCGGTTCGATGAGATTATTTTGTTCCGACCGCTCACTAAGGACGAATTATTGCTTGTCGTCGATCTAATAATAAAGGGGATGAACAAAACGCTGGCTAATCAGAAGTTAACCATTGAACTTAGCTTGGATGCTAAGCGGTGGTTGGTCGACCAGGGCTATGACCCACGACTGGGTGCACGGCCATTACGACGGGTCGTACAGCGAACAGTCGAGAGCATCGTTGCCAAACGAGTGTTGTCGGGTGAATCTCAGCCTGGTAGTGTCCTGGCCTTTACAGCGGCTGATCTGGCGGCTTCCTAGGTAGTTCACTTAATTAGGCAGGAATGATCTTTTCGATATAGTCGGCGTGAATATCGGGTTTAACGTCTTTATAATCGGCAAACTGCAGCTTAGTTGGCGTCAATACTAATGGCATGTAGTTACCATCATGTAATTTTTCTAAAGGCGGTGCCCAGGCAAAGTCGTCTTTTGGCCTGATACTTGCTAGTTTTCCAAAAACAATGTCCATGTATTCCTTTGCCGGCAACCGCGTTATAGTCCCCGTAAGCTGTACTGTGGTCTGGCTAGCCACATCGGTAATCGTTAGAGCTGCCAGGGGTGTTTTGTCTAAATTCTTGTATTTAGATGTTTCGGCTCGTGTCACGAAGTAAAACTTAAAATCTTCATCGGCTACGTAGTATATGGCTGATCCCCATGGCGTACCATCTCCGGCGATCGTCGACAATACTCCCATTGGATGTTTACGCAGAAAGGAGTGTACTTTTTGAAACGGATGGGCTGGTTTGTGAATCATACGACGTTCTCCCGTTCTACGACAATTGTGCATTCAGTGATAAGTGCCGCAATCGCGCCAACGGCAGCTAATGCAGGGGCAAAAACTGCTCCAACGACGCCGATAGTAAGTGGTATTTCGACAATTGTTTTATTGTCTTTATTCTTGATAGTGATTCTGCGCACGTTACCTTCTTTAATGAGATGCTTCACCTGCTTTAGGAGGTCATCGCCTGCTACTTTGAATTCTTCTCGAGCGTGTTTTGTCATAAAATCTCTCTGAAATATTAAATTATATAAAATGTCCTTTTTAAGAGTAGTCTCCATACACTGTGTTAGATAGCGGATACTTAACAACCGCTAATCTGTATTTTTACGTAACTAGGCAGCAGTAGTTTCAATAGTACCCATGGCGTAAGAGCTGTTTCTTTTGTAGTAGATGCTTCGATACAGATATAGTGTTAGGTAAGGAGTGTAGACTAGTAGATATGATCACTAAAATAACCACTGCTCATAAAGCAACTAAAGGCACTGCTATTGCCACTTACTTTGACGATGCAACTGCTGTTGCATTCAAAAATGGAGAAACTATCATTAATAGTTTTGACGAATCTGACGGCGTACATTTTATCAAACAGGGATTCGTAAAGGCTTGTTCAAGCTCGCAGGACGGACACGTAAACCTCCTATTAATTCATAAGGCCGGTGAATTCATTCCACTGCCTTGGGCTTTGGATGGTAACCGTACGACTAGCTTATCGTATGTAGCAGTTGGAGACGCAATGGTTGCAAAATCTTCCAAGGACAAGCTCCGGACTGCAATGAGCAGTAACATTATGTTGACGCAAGAAATACTAAATCAAGCAGTCAATGTTATTGCCATTTATGCGCAGCGCATTCAAACACTTGAGTTCAGGTCGGCTCGGGGTCGGGTAATCGCTGAACTATTATTTTTAGCAGAAAGATTTGGCCGTCATGCTGGCTCCAATATTATTATTACTGCACCTATCACGCATCAAGATATTGCCGATTCAATAAATATGACTCGTGAGACTGCAAGTCGTGCGATAGAAAGTCTGTTTGTGGAAGAGCTTTTAGCGCAAGCGAACCACTTATTTGTAATCCTCGATTCAGCAAAATTACGAGCTGCTCTTAGCTAGATTTCACCAGATAACTCTGATACTTAACACAGTTAGACAATTTAAATTTATTATTTACGAAGAAGGCCCAATACTATGTAAATCGGCACCCAAAAAACTGTTTCTGAACGGTGTCTATTCTATTCGTTAGAATTATTTGCTAATCCGTGCTTAAGGCGAGTTACTAATACTAAGGTTAGTATGCCAAAGACAGCCTTTGCGCTTACATCCAAGATGGCATACAGGGCTGCTTCGGTGTTGAGACTTATAAGTTTGTAACCTGTACTCCCCAAAGCCCAGACAATAGGGTACCAAATCCAGACAATTGATAAGAAGCCAAGTAGTTGGCCGTAAACTTTACCAGTTTGCTTGCTAACGGCATTTGCTCGACGCTGTACGACTGTAAACATAACGAACACCAGTATTGCGAACCATAGACAACTGGAAACATACCAAACAACTTTATCGATGGTGTTGCTCGAAAGGTCGGCAAAAAATCCGGTTACGATCATCAAAATGTCAGCAAGTATAACGCCACCGATTAAGCCAGCTTTTTCGCGGCTGTCCTCACCAGATGATTTGGCGGGTAAAGCAATGACCAGCAAGCTAAGTAATAATAGCGGAGTTGTGAACAGCCAATCTACATAGCGCCCAAAATAGATTGATCCATTTCCTACTGTAGCAGTAGCAAGTCCTCGCGCTAATGCAAAGTAAGCGATTGTGGCAATTGAGGTTACCGCAACGGCAAGCAAGGCGTGGTAACGATGAGCAGGCTTCATTTTTGCTGCCAATAAGCATATTACTAGTGAGCCAAGACTCATGCCACCAAAACCGAACCAGAACCATAGCGTAGTAATGTCAGAAATATTCATAGGATTCTCCAGATGTTAGTTAAAATTCGTAAACAAGTTTTACTGAGTATTGTATTGCTAAATTTGCTCCTTTTATCATTAGCACTTTGCAGATTAGTATATGGTATATTTATGAATATTACTACAACCAAAACTAGCAAGTAGATAAGTGATAATTCATGATGATCAACGTAAAATAAGGCGCTATTTCTGTCCGTAGCTTGGCTTAATCTTTTGATGCCCAATCAATCTGGTAGAATCGCAAAAAATTGAATGTCACACAGCTAGCGTGATACTGCTTTGGGAACAAGCAAAATATTATAGGTCAATGTGTGCGCGGGCAAAGTCGATGGTACCATTTACCTTTTTCCCCCTGTTAAAAATATCGTAAGGGTCGAAAATATTTTTTACTTGGTGAAATAAGCTTATCATTTCGCTTCCATATTGCTGCTCAAGATAGGGTGTGCGAATAATACCGTCGTTGTGATCGACACTAATCGAACCGCGGAACGCGAGGACTAAATCGTTAACCCGTCCCTCGACCTCCATAATTGTATCGGCAGTTTTCGATGTGCGATTTACCAACGGGATTAGACGGATACTGCCTTCACCGATATGCCCAGCGTAGGTATATGTCATATCATAGTCTTGTAGAATTGCTTCCAGTGCTGAAACAAATTCGCCGTAGTGCTCGAGCGGAACAATTGTGTCTTCAATAAATGGCATAGCTTTTTTTAAGTCAGAATTCATATCTTTGAGCATTTTATAGCTGTAACGGCGTATAGCCTGGAAACTACTCTTGACGTCAGGCGAATCAACCCAATGGACGGTAGCGTGTAAGCTCTGTTCAATAATATTTTTTGCTTGGCCGGCTAGGATCTCGGCTTGCTCTATAGTGTCACCTTCAAAGATTCCGTACACGACCATGTGCTTACCATTAGCGAAATGAGCATTGGCGGCGTCAGCTGGATATTGTAGTTGAGCTAATTCATAGGTGTGGTGATCGAAAGTTTCACATATGCTAGCGTTATGATGAACGATTGTGCGTACTATGTCGGTCAGCTGGTCAATACTATCGATTGCGCAGACGATCATTTGCTGGTGTGGTGATTTGTCGACAAGCTTTAAAGTTGCTTCAGTTACTATACCAAGAGTCGCCTGGGCGCCTATAAACAAACGTCCTAAATTAAAAACCTGTTCATGTTGATCCCATAGCTCCCACAGCGCGTAGCCGGCTGCATTTTTAGTAACTCGTGGATGGTGAGTTTTAATTAATTGACGGTTTTCTTTGAGCAAGGTAACCATTTTTCGGTAAATCTCGCCTTCGTAGGTCATCAGCTCTAACTTTTGCTTGAGTTGTTTACGTGTTAATGGCTTAAATGAGTACTCCTTTCCATCTGAAAGTAGTACTTTGAGATTGGCTACGTTATTGCTAGTTGGTCCATAGATTAGCGATAGTTCACCTGAAGCATTGTTGCCAATCATTCCACCGATACCACAGAAGTCTTTTGAAGAAGTGTAGGGTGCAAAAATCAGCCCTTGGGCGCTGGCCGCTTTCTCGATGTCACGGTGCATAACGCCAGCTTGGACAACGATTGTTTTATGAAAACTGTCGATTTCACCAAGTAGATTTAGATATCGTGAAATGTCAACGACAATACCTTCGGTTAACGGACCGCCCGACATACAGGTTCCACCGTTGCGCGGAGCAATGGTTAGGTTTCCGCCGTGCTTGTTGGTAGTGGTTACGTATTGGATAATTTTTTCGAGATCATCGACGTCATGAGGAATGGCTACTGCGAGAGGATACACCTTAAATATGCTAGCATCTTTAGAATATGCCTCTCGGGCAGCAGCGGAGCTGTGAATTTCGCCTTTTATAAGATTATTGAGCATAGTGAGTTCTATTATATTTCAAGCGCAAGCTTTATACTAGGTATTATGAGTAATAAACACAAACATATCATAGTTGGGGGCGGATTTGCCGGCTTACGAGCTGCTCGTCTGCTTGCCAACAGAAACGATGTAGACGTACTAGTAATCAACCCACAGTTAAACTTTGAATACCACGGTTCACTCTATCGAAGTGCAAACGGTTATTCTCCGCTAGAGACGGTCATACCGTACCGGGAAATATTCAAGGGTACAGACGTACTCTATCAGCAAGATTTTATGGTCGACGTTGATCCAGTAAAAAAGCACATCAAACTTTTGAGTGGACAAGAACTTGGATATGACAGCCTGACTCTCGCTCTTGGTTACGAGCCTGAATATTTCGGAATACCTGGAATGCGTGAATTTTCGAAGACGCTCTATTCGCTGGCTGATGCTTTAGAGCTTCGTAAATCATTGGTGCAGCTTGCTAAGCAAAGCTTCCTTAAATCAGCACCTGCCAGAGTAATTGTCGCCGGTGGTGGTCCAACAGGAGTAGAAGTAGCCGCCTCGATTACCCGTTTTTTCGAAATGATAACCGGCGATAGCCGTGTCGAAGTAAGCCTTATAGAGGCTCAAAACCGTATTCTAGGTGGCCTGTCTGAAGATTTTGCCTATCAGGTCGAACGATCATTGGCCAACCAAATTGAAATACAATGCGGTAAAAAGGTAATTCGCGCTACAAAAGAGCTATTGCACATTGCTGATGGCCCTGCCCAAGCGTTTGATATATTAATCTGGACTGCTGGCAGTAGTGCCAACAGCTATTTCCGGCAGCGCTCGGATATATTCGAAGTTGACCATAAAGGTAGAGTATTAGTTAACAAATATTTACAAACGAACCACGATGGGCTGTATGTTGTTGGCGATTCAGCAGCCGTTATGTATAGCGGTACCGCTCATGCAGCTATTGAGATGGGTGCTTACATTGCCAGCCATCTTATAGCCAAACTCCAAAGTCAAAACTGTGCTGGCTTTTTGCCGTCACAGCCTGAATATGCTGTTCCAACCGGCCACGAAACGGCAGTAGCTATGCAAGGTACCAAGCTAGTAGGAGGACAGGAAGGTTGGCAGCTACGTAGAGAGTTTGATTTGCGGGCGTTATCGCTAATAGCATCCAAAGAAGTAGCTCACGCTCATTGGTTGAGGGGTGAGGACTTTGCGACAATATTTTCGGCAGCTAATCTCTAGCAGTAACGAAAAATAATATCAGTCATTGTTATAATCCTCATTATAAAAGGAATGACTTAGTAGATACTAATTGTGGGTTGCCCAGTAGCTGTTTCCACTGTTTATTAAAACAGATGGAGTTATTACGGGCTTATTATTTGCGTCAACCAGCCTAATCGGAGAGGCTTTGCTCGCGGAAATGTTATTTAAGCTGCCATTCATAGTCGTGTCACCAGTAGAGAACGTTACGTGGTCAAATGTATCAAGTGGTACCAGCGAACCATCTTGATAGCTCGGATCTTCTTCAATCCATTCGGCTGAAGAATGAGCAGAATTATAGGCGACTATTGTTGTATAGTTTTGCCCTGTAGTGGTATCAGTAATGCTAATGGACCATTGATTATTAGATTGCTCAGAAATATTGGCTAACATTGAATCGCCGCTATGGACAGCTAACGATCGTATCTCTAATGATGAAGCGGGTAATAGTTCATAAAATGCGAACGTTGAAACGGTACCATCCGGCGCAACTGTATTGAACGTACCTGTTTGTATAAGGTCCGTTCCGGATAACCCTCCTATACCTACCCAGGTTGCATCACCCGATGTTGTACTATTATTACCAGTAACCTTAGGTACCGTCCAAGATCCTGAAACAGTAGTAAATTTGCCGGTTGTCGCAGCATAGCCAGCCCAGTTGGTGGAATAATAACCACCGCTTGCGGATGCGGGCTGTCCGGTCGAAGTTGTTGGCGTCGTCGCAGAACTACTGGACGGAGCAGGCGGAGTAGTTCCAGGGCTAGTCCCTGTAGTAGGTATGGGCTCGGTCGGTGTGGCGGGTACGAGTTTCTTGATACTTGCGCCAGGCGATGGTTCACTGACAGGAACCGCCTGGGGTTCCTTGACTAAGGTGGGAGTTGGCGGTACAGGTTTGGGTATTATTGCAACTGGAGGTTGTGAAACAGGGGCAATAACTTGTGGGGTAGGATGCCTTACAACTGGTTTAGTCGCTGGCTTAGGCGTTATTAGGGGCGCCGCTATTTGAGGGGAATGTACTTTATGGTGCGCAGGTAAGACGGTCAATACAGCAGTGACGGTAGTACTGAAGATGACGACTCCAAGCACTAGCTCCGTTATTTTATGTACCGTGAGGTGAAGTCCGTACCGTAGCCATATGGCTAGTAGCTTTTGGCTTATTGTTTTCATTTTGAATGTTTGTTTAAATCTCTCTAATATACTATACCAAAAATATTTGTGGCGTCACTTTATTAGCCGTTGTGAACGAAATGATGGCTCGTTTGAATGAGGCTAATAGGTAACACCTAAATTCAATCTCTACTAAACAAATCGCGGGAATAAATTTTTGCCGCAATATCCTCAAGCTCAGGCGTTAGCCGGTTAGCGACAATGACATCCGACATTTCCTTAAAAGCTTTAATACCATTTTCGATTTTATGCCCTAAAAAAGTGTCAGCAGTGGTCGTCGGCTCATGGATAAGGATTTTTATACCAGCCTTGGACAAATAGTGGATAACGCCTTGAATTGCCGATTGACGAAAGTTATCTGAATCCTTCTTCATTGTAAGCCGATATATCCCAACTGTTTGAGGGTTTCTACGCAAAATCATATCTGCGACATGCTTTGTTCGAGTGTTATTGGCCTCCACTATAGCGCGAATGAGGTTATTCGGGACATCATGAAAATTAGTAAGAAGTTGTCTTGTGTCTTTCGGAAGACAGTAACCACCGTAACCAAACGAAGGATTATTGTAGTAATCGCCAATTCTTGCGTCAAGGCAGACTCCATCAATGATATTAGCTGCATCCAAGTGGTGCACCTCAGCATACGTATCGAGCTCGTTAAAATAGGCAACGCGCATAGCCAGATAAGTGTTAGCGAACAGTTTTACTGCTTCTGCCTCAGTTGACGCCATTAATAAGACCGGTATGTCTTTTTTGATAGCCCCCCGAACCATAAGTTCAGCAAACTTTTTACCTTGCTCTGTGGTATCGCCAACAATTATTCGTGATGGATGCAAATTGTCATATAGCGCTTTTCCTTCGCGTAGAAACTCTGGTGAAAAGATTATCTTAGTGGTGTTGTGCTCCTCTCGCATCTTTTTCGTAAAACCCACTGGCACAGTCGACTTAATGATGATCGCTGTCTCAGAATTAATCGATCGAACGTCGTGAATGACTTTTTCGACAGTTGCTGTGTCGAACTGCTCAGTCTCGATGACGTAGTTTGTCGGTGTTGCGATGATAACGTAATCGGCCTTATTATATGCTTCATTAATGTTAGTCACCGCTCGAAGTGACAACTTTTTTGAAGATAGATAATTTTCGGTTTCGATATCAATAATTGGTGATTTTCTACTATTAATTAGATCAACGCGCTCCTGGACAATATCTAAGGCAATGACATTATTATGTTGCGCCAAGAGAACGGCGTTTGATAAGCCAACGTATCCCGTTCCGACAACAGTGATGTTCATGCTATGTTCTATGATATACCCAAATCGCTCGTTTGTGATTAGTTGTACGAGATTATGATTTACTTTAGATGTTGTACTTTTATTGTGACCTAATACAACAATTCATTCAATGGTCAGCCCTAATATTAGCCCCATCATGAATCAAAAAAAAGGGGGGGTGAATGATGCATATATCGCTTAGCGATTACGTAATTATTAGATATATGAATAAAAACTGACTCATAAGATCGAATCCATCAAAAAAATGGCTGCCGCTACTTAATGAGCTTCGCAACTCACCCCATAATTACTAATCAACTAACGACAGACTCTTGGCCTCTATTGATTAATATAGCTTCACCGTCACGCAGGGCTTTATATGGTATGTGGTGTTTTTCGAAATATTCTACTGCCTCGTTAATCATGCTTGATTCAGGATGGTCAGAATTGTAATGAGGGGCAAACGCGTAGGGTAAAATGTTAAGACCGTCCCATATAATATCACTTATGTAGCCCCTTGGTACAACGTGAGCATTATCTACTAACTCTAGTCCGTGGAGTGTTGACCCCATTACACAGGCGCCAGCGCTGAAACCACCATAGGCAATCTCGTCATTTTTGAGTAGCTCCGTTATTATTTCATTGAAGCCGCTTTGTTTCATGGCGCGTCTTAATACAAATACATTTCCTCCGCGAACCCATACTAAATCAAACTGTTCTAGCTTTTTCTGAAGTTCCTCTTTTTTACCGCCGAAATAGTCACGCAGGTCTAATCTTTCAGATGTTATGCCTAATGCCGCTAAGTACGTTTGGTCCTGCTTCAAGCGTTCGATAATACCGTCTTCTGGAAATTGATCAGCTGCATTCGCGATTATTCCGACATGCTTTTTGTTGCTAACCACAAGCTCGAACATTTTTTCAGGCTTGTTGCCCCATGAGTAGGAAGATAGATACATTCTCATAGTCGTAACTGTAACAGGTCAAACTTACTTCCTAAGAAATCTTTCACTATGCTTATGCTTGGCTGTAATCGCGAACCAATTTAGCATTGAATTGCCGGCTAGACCTATTACTAGACAGCCTTCGAATGTTTGAATGTGGGTTCTTACTTTTAAAAGTATAAAAGTATAAAATTATACTTCGCTACGTATTAGCCAGTATATCGTAGGTGGATATAATAGGGTCTTCACTGAATAATTCTGGAGCTTGTGCTGCAAGAGCTTCCGCAACTCTGCCATGCAGGTGTGTTTGCATACCTTTTTCGTCATCGAAGGTATCAAAAATACCGTACTCCCTAGAATTTATTTTGACAGCGTACCATGTCCGGGTGCCCGGCTCTCCTTCTATGATAGTTTTGGCGCTTCTAAGAAAAACTTCTACCTCGGCTTCTTTTCCTTCTCTAGCTACTAACGTAGCGAATACGGCTTTTGTTAACATGCTGACTCCTTATGTACATACAATTATACTCCTTACTTTATTTAACGGTTTGTTGAGTGTCCAAGCCTTAATATTGATAAGCGTATAGCGTAATAGCGAAGTTATTTCTGGACGAGTCTTTTAAATACAGGCAGCCTGGCTGGAGCTGGTAGATGAGCTTCGTAAGATTAAGTATAAGGCTTAGAGAAGTGCGGAAATGGTTTCACGCATGTTCGTTTTAGCGAATACGCCACTATCCAATCTTGCAATAAGCTCTGATGGCAGTAACCATTCGGCGGATACGAAATCGTTGGGATTATAGCTAGGAGCTGTGTTGCTTTTATAAATGTATAAAACCCTGAAGTAAGGAAGGTCTGATGGTGAAAACTTTTTCACAAAAATTAGATCATCATGACTTAAGTTAAGGTTTAGTTCTTCTTTAATTTCACGCAAAGCTGATTGAATGTATGTTTCACCAGAACTAACGTGCCCGCCCATACTGTAATCAAGACCGTTCGGTGCGATCCTTTTTTCGGCAGTTCTTTTTGGTATCCAAAGTTGGCCCTCATCATTTTGAATCAGCATTTCAACAGCACGGATATTGCCAAGTTTCTTTTCAATTATCTCATTATATTTGCTGCGCCAGACAGATCCTATAATTTCATCATTATTATTAACAAGATCTAGTAGTTCATCTTCCATGTACTAATAATAACAAAAAACTCACGGAGAAGTCTTTTGTATGCTTATGCTTGGCTAACTATTATGGTTACTGTTATAACTTTACTGGTAAGTTCACAGAGTGTCATATCCTACGGCTCTTAGTCGCTTGGTTAAATACTCTGGCACGCCTATATTTACAATCGACACGGTATTGGTCGTACGCCCACAGATATACTTAGAAGACGTTGTCGACGAGCCTGTTCTTCTGATGTAAAGTCCATACTGAGGCTTTACGAATCATTTGTTAAGTAATGGTGAACCCTAAGCTAATTGCAGCTTCATAACAAAAGATGAACCTTTCCCGGGCGTACTGTCCACAAATATCTCACCTTTATTTTGAGACACAATCTTTTTTGCTAGGGATAAGCCAATACCGAAGCCATCGTCGGCTTGTTTGTTTCTTGAGGTGTCCACACGGTAAAAGCGTTCAAATACGTGTGGGAGATGTTCCGAACTTATACCAACACCCCTATCTTCAATAGTGAGCAGAGCAAACTTACCCTGACTCGTGGCTGTAATGGAAATAGTGCTTTTTGCCGAACTATATTTAATGCCGTTGTCCAGTATTGTGGTCAACGCTTGCGACAAGCTTGTTTTGTCGGCCATCACAGAAATATTAGGGACCTTATCCTCTATCGCAATTTGCTTTGCTATGGCAGGGTTGATCATAGTATTTACGGCATCAGAGACTATGTCAGAAAGCAGTGTTGGATACAGTGGCAATTCACCATGTTCGTTTTTCGCAAGCTTAAGCAAACAATCTGTTAAACGACGAAGTTTAACCACTTCCTCGATATTTTGATGGAATATCTCTTTTGCTTCTGCGGATGTTATCGCAGGCTTTCGAATAGCAACTTCATTGGTTGTCTGTAGTGCAGTCAGAGGAGTTCTCAGCTCATGAGAAGCGTCGCTAACAAATTGGCTTTGCGATTCCATATTTTCTTCAATGGGCTGCAAAGTTTTGCGGGCAAGCAAGTAACTGAGCATAGTACCTCCAGCTAATACAATTAGATTAATGATGATTAGCTTGAGCAACAATCTACGACTCACTATGTCCGCACGCAGTTTGAAATATTGATCTAAAGCAGGATTCTTGTCGAGCCTAAGCCGATTAAGTTGATCAGATCCGTCATGGCTTGCCGTTAAATCCGAGAAGTGCACGGGCTTCCCAACCTCGTGTGAGGAGGTGTAGTAGAACACAAAGCTGAAGCTTATGCTCATTAGCATAATTATGATCAAATACGATCCTGCTAGTCGGGCCGTACTGCTTTTGAAAAGGTACCGGAAAATAGGCCTCGAGAAGTTCACGCGCTAACCTTATAGCCAAAACCTCGCACTGTTTTTATAATTGCCGGTCCAGCAAATGGTTTATCTATCTTATTCCGCAAATAAGTGATAAAGACTTCGACGTTATTCGGTAAGATATTCGAATTAAAATCCCAAACGTGCACCATGATATTTTGCTTGCTGAGTACTTGGCCTTGATTACGGAGCATGTACTCGAATATGGCATATTCTTGGTTGAAAGGTGTATATCCTGACCAGCACGCTTGACTTCGTGATTGGTGACATCAAATGTTAGATCAGCCACTTTTAACACGTCACGTATTGTGTCCCCAGGGCGCCTAAGCAAGGCCCTGATGCGTGCGAGTAATACTTCGAAAGAAAACGGTTTTGCTAGATAGTCGTCGGCGCCGGAATCAAGTCCCGTTACGATGTCGCGATTTTGGTCTTTGGCGGTCAGCATTAGTATGGGTGTATGGTTGCCATTATCGCGAAGCTTTTTGACGACCTCATAGCCGTTCATATCGGGCATCATCACATCTAAAAGGATAAGATCATACTCATCGCCTAACGCACCGTTATAGCCTTCCAGACCATCGTGCGCAACGTCAACAGCGTACGATTCCTGTTCAAGCCCTTGCTTAATGGCGCTTGCAATTCTGCGCTCATCTTCTACGACTAGTATCTTCATAACTTTACTATACCAATCTTTTCCTTAAGATATGCTTAACGCTGTATCTTCTAACTACGTGAATGCAATATGAGGCAATGAACTTTAAAGAAATTTTAAGGTTTTAATAGTATAT
>JACMPL010000027.1 GCA_014377525.1 Candidatus Saccharimonadota bacterium | reverse complement strand
TACGTAGCTGACTCGGTAGGAGTAAGCACCAGTTAGGGTACCGGCGGTAGCGTTAATGGCGGCGGTTGGTGCGGTTGGTGCTGCTACTTGGTCGAGACGGATGTTACCGGCTACTTGTAGTTTTTGGGTTGGAGCGGCTACGCCGATGCCGAGGTTGCCGGTGATGCTGGAGCTGCCAGTTCCCTGTACAGTGATGGTACCACCGACTATGGTACTGGAGCTGGCATTACCAATAGTAGTGGTAGCCGTACCGGTGGTGTTGATGGTGGTTGCACCGGTAACTGCCGTTGTACCGTTGACTGTGGCGCCGCCGTTTAGGGTTGCTAGGCCGGTTGTGGTAAGCGTGCCGCCGAGTGTTGTTGCACCAGTGCCGACAGTCAAGGTTTTTCCAGCCGCCAAGATTACATTACCGCTGAAGTTACTCTGACCAGCGATATCTATACTAAAAGCAGTGACGTTTGCGGCAACGCCGAGGTAAAGAGCGCCGGCCGCATTGGTCGCCGTGATATAGTTAGCTGCTCCACGACTGAAGTTTAGGTTGTTACCACTTGTTGTTGTACTAATTGTACCTACTGTACCTACTGCGCTGAGAGTAGAGCCAGAAGCAATTGTGACGTTACCGTTGAGGTTTATTGCACCGGTACCGGTGCTGAAGGTGCCGGTACCGGTTTGTGAGACATTGCCGGTAAAGCTGCCATTGGTTGTAGTGACCCCACCGTTTGCTGTTAGTAGACCGGTTAAGGTTGTTGTGCCGGTGACGGCTAGCGTGCCAGCAACTGTAGCATTACCAGTCACACCAAGAGTTGCAATTGTTGCAGTACCACCGATGATACCATTACCCGTAACGTTGAAGTTACCAGTTTGGGAAACAGTACCATTCTTTATGTAGGTAGCGCCGAGGTCCGGTACATCGGAGGCTTGAATGCTGGCGTTGACGAAACCAGTGCCGTTGTAGCGGACGAATTGACCAGTTGTTGGTGTCGTAATCGTAAGCGTATTACCTTGCAAGCTATTAACACTGGTGACACCGGTTGCCGAGATAGCGATGTCGCCACTGAGCGTTGTGAATGTAGGAACACCCGAAGCATTAGATTGCAAGATTTGGCCAGACGTACCAGCGGCACTTGCTTGGATTGCGGCGGTGCCATTGCCGAATAATACGCCATTCGCTGTAAAGCTGCTAGCACCCGTGCCACCGTTGGCGGCGCTCAATGAGCCCGAGAAGAAGGCCGAATTATTGCGATCGACAGCGCCGCTGGTTAGTAGGCCGGCGGCACTGCTCTGCACCAGCCCAGCGCCGAGACTACCAAAGGTTACTGCGCCCGTGCCGATGCTAAAGCTATTCGTACCGGTCACGCTGGTAGCACCGTTTAGGCTGATCGCGCCGGTGCCAGTAGTGAGCGTACCGGTACCGCTGATAGCGAAGTTACCACTACTCTGCGCGTAACCAGTGACGCCGCTGAGCGCGCCACCGTTAACGATTAGGCCATTAATGGTATTGCCGGTTGTAGCAGCCGTAATGGCGCCACTAGCAACTAGGGTTGAGACGCCACTGACTGCGCCGGTCGTTGCAATATTGAGGCCCGACGATAGTAAGCTAAAGCTGCCGGTGGCGTTGCCGATGGCCGTATTGGCGGGACCGGTCGTGTTGATATTTGTGTTCCCTGTCAGGCTAGTTACGCCAGCGACCGTGAGGCCATTTGAAACCGTTAAACCGTTTGTTAGTGTTGTAAGTCCAGCTACGTTAAGAGTGCCGCCAAGTATCGTTGCACCGGTGCCGACATTCAAGGTGTTCGTACCGGTCACGCTGGTAGCACCGTTTAGGCTGATAGCGCCCGTGCCAGTGCTAAGAGTACCGGTGCCGGTTTGGCTGATACTACCGGTGGCCGTAACCGTACCAGCCAGGTTACTGGCACCCGAAACGCTGAGGCCAGTCAACGTGCCCGTCTGCGCCGTGAAGTTTCCAGCTTTATCGATCTTAGCCAAAACAGTTCCGCTAATATTCTGCAATTGCAATAAATCGGCATTGGCAGCTGGCGATGATCCACCCTTAATAATTTCTACGGGTACGGTCGCGTTACTGGCACCTTGGATAAATAATGTACTCTGAGAAGCAGCTGCGCCAACGGCGCTGATTAGGCCAGCGTTGGTCGATGTGTTCACGCCAACGAACGTACCATCATCGTAGATCGAGCTGTTGCCGATACTGTTACCGCCGAGGCTGTTGAACTTAGCTAAGTAGTACTGTGTACCACTTCCAGCGATACCACCGCCGGTACCGGTACAGTTGGCAAGCGTCTGCAAACAGATCTGATCGGATGTATTGCTGTTGACACTTGGCAGGACGTAGGTCGCGTTACCGGCGCCGACTGGGGCATTGCTTTGCAGCACGCTGACATTGGCATTGGTGGTATTGGCAAAACTTATCTTTCCAGCGACTGAGCCGGCAACGCCCAAGCCAATACCGTTAGCACCGAGTACACTCAGTCCGCCACCGAACTGGCCACCAGTGCTGACGCTCAAACCAAGCGGTGCGGTGGCAGTGATGTTCAGTTGACCAGCTACCGAACTGGCACCGGTTCCACTAACCGTCAGTGTTCCGGCTAATATCTGGTTATTGCCGCTAATACTACCGTTAGATGCGATCTTAGCGACCGTTGTTCCGGTTGAATCTTGGAAGTTGATAAGGTCAGCGCCAACGCCTGGTGTCGCACCGCTGCGTACAACGACGACTGGAACCGTTGCACTAGCCACGCCACTGACGAATGCACCGGATTGGCTAGCATTAGTACTTGAAACGCTCAAAACACCACTGTTCGTGGTGGTGTTAACGCCGACAAAGCTGCCATTATCGTACAACAGCGTCGAGGCGTTCAGTGTGCTGGCAGAGTTGAAGCGAGCAATGTAGTTCGTGTTACCAGTTCCAGTAATACCACCACCGGTACCGGCACAGTTTCCAGTCGTCAAACAGATGGTTGCCGTACCACTCGCACCAGGGTCAGGCAGCGTGTAGGTAGTATTCTGGCCAAGTGTTGCCTGAACAAGAGTACCGGTGAAGCTACCGCTCTGGTAATACAACTGACCACTAGCGTTAAAGCCGCTCAATGGCGCTGTACCAGAGGCGTTACGGAATTGTAACAAATCCGCCGTCTGGCCGGTGATAGCTCGCAGCGTACCCGTAACACTGCTAGCATTAGTGCTTTGGATGTTGAAGTTAGCCGTCGTTTGGAGCGCCGTGCCGTTCTGGATGTAGGCACCACTACCGGCCGAACTCGCAAAACCACAGGCTGAGCTGCTGGCTAAACAGACAACGCCTGAGGCGTCTGGCAGCAAGATACTGTTGGTACTGGTTGGGGGCGTAAACGTCAAAGTGGTGCTATTTGCACCATTGGTTGTCGAAAGCTGTCCAGCACTGAAGGCGTACGGCACCGCCGTCAGTTTGAGCCTAGGGTTCATTTCTCCGTCGTAACTGGCTGTCGTGGTAGTACCACCGATATTCATCGTCAAGTACAAGTCTTGGCTCCAGTTAATCGCCGGGAAAGCGGTGACTGAGCCGAGGTTAACCGTCAGGTAGCCGTTAGCAACTCGGACGCGATTATCGTTACCGGCGCTGATGTACGTTCGTGATTCAGTCCATAGTGCAGTTCCACCAGTCAGGGCGTTGTAGAGATTGAACTGAACGTTGTAGTTACCATCTGGAGCGATCGAACCAGCACCGGATTGCAGTCGAGCTTGGAAGTTGACAGTGTTGGCAGTAGCAGCAGTGACAGTCGCACTACCAAAGATCGAGATGCCGATGCCGCAGATGCTGAGTGCTAGCACCAGGATAACTGCCGTTCGGAGGGTTGCGCAGCAACGGGCAGCGCGGGCGCCGTGCATGCGCAGCGCGCGTACGCTCACGCGCGTATAAGAAATAACAGGGGTTAAGATTGGAGCTAAAATTACTGCGCTAAAAGCAAAAAACGAGACGATAGCTGGCAATACTGTGCTATCAACTCGTTCACCGCTGTTAGCAACGGTGCTCAGACGTAATCTCGAATGAGCCAGGATGTCAAAACCACCTAAACGAGAAATCACCCTGCCAACAATCCGTTGTAGGGTGCATATCTGCTTTAGGAGTTTTAGTTTGAGTTTTGAAAACATTTGTTAGAGGGTTTTTGTATTGGTTTTACCGTTATCCAATTTTGGTGGGATTTCCAGAGCTTTCGTGTTGTACTCTGGAAATCCCTTTTGGTTTTGGGTTTTGACCAATGTTTGTTGGTAAGGGCCAGTTCCGCTTTTGGCTCCAACCCTATGCAACTAGTATCCCTCTCAGAACAGATGTAAACAAGACTTTTCTGAATAAAAAACATATACAATTTTTCAACGTTTTTTTGTATATTTTTTACTAGATATCGTAGAGTATTTTACTACTATTAACTATTTGATACTGTTTAAGGTGTTATTATCTGTTAATTCCTACAACATCATGATGCAAATATCGTAGCAATATTTACTACTATAATATTTAACCCCGATATTTATCCACAAGCAGTATAGTAAATTATCTTACACGTCCTTAAAAACTACTGTATTCGTCCGCCGCCGTTTAGATGCTGCACTAATAGACGTAAATAGTCTCGTATCTCTAAATACCCATATTTTGGCCGACGCCAATCATCCTTACGTATTTGCACGGTGCTTGGGTCGCTTAAAACAGAATAATTAATTCTGGCACGACAGCTCATGAAGCACTAAATCAATACCAGACGTAAAAAACACCCGGTTACGGATGCTTTTTAATCAAGCGGTTCGGCTGGCAGTGTTTGCCAGGCGACTTTTAATAAGTAGCTTAGGCTATCTTAGTAATCTTGAGGATAGTTTGATGTTGACGGTGACCCTTAACGGTGTGAACGCGTTTCTTGGCTTTGTAGCGAATGCTCGTAACTTTATCAGCCTGGATATCAAGTTCGACAATTTCGGCAGTTACCATAGCTTTAGCGACGGTTGGGGCGCCAACCTGGACATCTTTGTCGCTTATGACGAGCAAAGGTTCAAAAGTGACGGTCTTGTCTGCTGTTTTGATAAGCTCAACGCTGAGGTTATCACCTTCGGAGACAACATACTGCTTACCACCAGTTAGAATGACTGCTTTTTTCATTTCGTTCTCAACCTTGTCATTAGAAAATAATTACTCGGATAATTTTACCAAATATTACACCATCTGTAAAGGCCGCCACTATCAGATACACCAATGCAGCTCAACATTAGCAATGATAACCAATAACACTGAACTCCAAATGTCTTTTGAAAGTAAGTGTTCACGCGTAGCATGCAATCCGCTAAAACTGGTCTCAGCACTACAGTCAGGCTCCACACATTGATAGCACGGGGATTACTCCCTCCCAAAAGAATTTGGGATTTAGCTCTCAACGTTCTTCTTGCGTAGCTAAGCTTTTTTAAGCTTGATGCCCAGCTCAGCGGATTCAATTTTTACAACAATAGCGTATGCATCTTGTAGTTCACCCTTGTTGAGTGAGTTAGCCAGCGTCTCTTGCTGGATCAAATCAGCTAATTCAGGTGTTGTGAATACTGACAAAATATCAGCGTGGTCGCTACCGAGTTGCAGCTCGATGTGGTCATCAACTTCCAAACCAGCTTGCTTTCGAGCACTTTGGACATTACGAATAATTTCTCGGGCGTAGCCCTCGCGTTTCAGTTCGTCACTCATTCTAAAGTCGATGACTGTCGCAGGCCACTTGTCGACCTGTTCCAGCCAGGCATCAACAAATGAAGCTTCGGGATCAAATTTCGGATTCTGACGAACTAATACTTGTTTGACGTTCAATTCTTCGGCCACAACTGATTGCAACTCACTATCCAGCTGGCCTCGTGCATCATAAACACTAACCGATTGTAACGGCTGGCGAGCCTTGACCTTAGCTTTGGCGCGCTGCGATAAGCCCTCATTGATGACTTCCCGAGCAAAGGCCATGTCGGAAACTACCTTAGCGTTAACAGCGCCGACTTCCGGCCAATCGAGTAAATGGACGCTTTCGCCACCGGTCAGTTTCTGGTATAGCTCTTCGGCTAGAAATGGTGTGAACGGCGCCATTATCAAACTCAACTGCGTCAGCACATAATGGAGCGTCCGGTAGGCATCATTTTTATCGGTGTCGCTATCGCTTTTCCAGAAACGCTTACGGCTGCGGCGGACGTACCAGTTACTAGCATCATCGAGCAGCGGCAGGACTGGTTTTAACGCACTTGGCAGGTCATAACGTTGCATAGCCTCGTCAACTTCAACATTAAGTTGGTGTACCCGCGAGACGATCCAGGTGTCCAGCGGGTTGCTAAGCGTAGCACTGGGGTCACCCAATGAACCATCCCACTCCCACCCATCGACATCGGCGTACAGCGTAAAGAAATCGTACATGTTCCAGACCATACTGAGTTTGCGGGCAACATCGGCGACATCTTTATCTTTCAAGCTATAGTCTTCTCCGTTCATCAGTGGCGAAGACATCAAAAGGAAGCGTAAGGAATCGGCGCTATACTCGTCCATCAAAACATTCGGATCGGTGAAGTTACCGAGACTCTTACTCATCTTACGGCCGTCATTGCCAGCCACAACACCAGTTGTGATGACATTACGGAAGGCATTCTTACCAAACAGCCCTGTCGAAATGGCGTGTACATAATAGAACCATGCCCGCACCTGGCCGACATACTCGACGATAAAATCACCGGGGAAATTAGCTTCGAACTTTTCGACGTTCTCGAACGGGTAGTGGAACTGAGCAAACGGCATGCTGCCACTCTCGAACCAACAGTCCAAAACTTTATCTATTCTCTGGTATTCGACTGAGTCTATTGTAAAGGTTACGTCATCAATCCAAGGACGGTGGTAATCTTCTAATTCCAGGCCGGATAATTCTTTAAGCTCCGCATAGCTGCCAATAACCTTGACGAGCGTCTTACCGCTAGCATCGGTTCCTTTCCAAACCGGCATCGCCGTTGCCCAAAACCGGTCACGGCTCAAATTCCAGTCCGGTGCTGATTCGATAGTTTTTTTGAAGCGACCGTTCTTGAGATGCCCTGGAAACCAATTTATATCGGCGTTATGATCGATCATATCGGTGCGCTGGCCAGCAATGTCCATGAACCAACTCGGGTGAGCCCGGTACATCAGCTTTGTGCCGCAGCGGTGGCAGTGCGGATAACTGTGAGTGATGTAATCAATACGCCAAACTACCCCGCGGGCGTGTAATTCTTTGGCAATCAGCTTGTTAGAATCCCAAACGTATTGCCCCTTCCACTCACCCTGGTTATAAAAGCCGTTGTCGTCAATATCTATTACAAACGGGAAACCGTATTCTTTTGACAACGCGTAGTCTTCCTCCCCATAAGCGGGTGCTAAGTGGACGATGCCACTGCCATCTTCCATGGTTACGTAGTCAGCATGCCAAATTTTGTGAGCTTTGGCGCCACGGTTCTCGAACAACGGTTCGTAACTCTTTCCAACCAGTTCTTCTCCGTTAAAGGTACGTAGTATTGTATGCTCGACAACGTTGTGTTTCTCATCTTGTAGGGCTTTTGACAACAATGCTTCGGCAATGATTAAAACATCGTCTCCGACCTGAACTTCAATATATTTCTCAGCTTTGTTGACGGCGACTGCAGTATTGGCCGGTAGTGTCCAGGGCGTCGTCGTCCAAGCTAACAAATATTTTTTCTCATCAACTAACTTGAATTTTACATAGACTGACGGATCGGTGACATCCTGGTATGAGTTGTCCATGGCCACCTCGGACTTGCTGATCGGCGTAGCATCCCGTACACAGTACAACAACACCTTCTCGCCTTCATAAATTTTCTGCTTATCATATAATTCCTTAAATGCCCACCAAACTGACTCCATGTAATCTTTATCCATAGTTTTGTAGGCACCTTCAAAATCAACCCAGCGACCAATCCGGTCGATGGTACTTTCCCATAAGTCACCTGTCTGCACCATATTAGCATGGCAGGTGTTGATGTAATCTTCGAGGCTTATTTTAGTACCGATATCGCGCTTATCGTGAATACCTAATTTTTTTTCAGTAAAAACTTCGGCTGGCAGGCCGTGACAATCCCAGCCCCAGCGACGCTCGACGCGTTTGCCTTTCATGGTCCAGTAGCGCGGCACGACATCTTTCGTAAAACTTGATAGCAGCGTGCCCGTATGTGGCACACCCGTGATGAACGGTGGGCCATCGTAAAAAACATAGCTGTTGTCGGCTGGCCGAGCCGCCACCGATTTTTCAAACGTTTTATTAGTCTTCCACTGCGCAACTAAATCTGCTTCATAATCTTTAGCGCGGCGGCGACTGTTTTTCTCAAATTTCATAACGAGCTCCTCTATAGTTATTTTTGGGTAATAAAAAATATCTCTGTTGAACTGGAATCCCCGCGCGAGCGGAGATGGTACCATCCAGATTTCAAAAGAGATATTTCTTTCGACACTTGATTATGCGATAACGGACGCGCAGCCGGTAGAGTCTACTGTGACTAAGTCGGTTCTTTCTACTCCTCGTGGCGGATAACCACTCAAACGGATTCTCTAAATTGTATCTCTATTATACCACCCAAACAACGATCATCAAATGCCCTGCTACTAGGTCCGAGTCGTGGCCAGCACTTCTTGCATGAGTGGGAAATTATCGCCCTGCCAAATGTCTGCGACTGAACCATCGGTGCGAAGCGCTAAAATCGCCGGATATTGCACGACGTCATATAGACTGGCCATTGCCATACCCTCGCGGGTATCAATCTCAATAACTTCGATTTTACTTTCTGGATAGATGCGTCGATATTCACGCATAAACTCTTCAGTTTTACTTCCGTGTTCCGATAATGGGCGGTAAAGGATAACTAGTTTCATAAACATATTGTATCATCTAGCGCCGGTGCGCAATAATCAAAACAACTCAGGCAATTAAAAGAGACCCTTGTATGGGCCTCTTTTACTACCTTGACGCTGACCTACCGCCAACGATTAGTTCTTATGAACAGCCAGTCGTCGAGCCACAGGAGCCACAGACATAGCAACTACCAGCCCGCTGCGTTTGGTTGCCGCAGTTATAGCAAAGTGGCGCCGTACTATCACCGGTTGTAACTTTAGCGATAGCGGTTGGCATAGCTGGCGCTTCGGCTGTTGCCACGACCGATGCGACGGGATTACTATGCGCATCAGTGCTACGCGCTACCGGAGTGGTAGTCGTAGTCTCAGCTACCTCTTCGGTGATGAGCGTCGTTTGGGCATCGGTCAGCATATCGTCGAGCGAAGCTAGACCAAGTTCAAGTCGATCATCAAAACTAAGATAATCAAGCGCTAATCGCCTAACAATGTAGTCCGTAATTGAGCTTGCAGTTCGAATTTCGCTGTCGTCGGTAATACCGCTTGGCGCAAAACTAGTGCCACGGAGTGTCTTGACGTAGCTTTTAAGCGGGACGCCATACTGCAAGCCATGGCTGACGCTGATCGCAAACGAATCCATCAGGCCAGACAGCGTGCTTCCCTGCTTGCTTACCGAGATGAACATTTCACCGGGTGTACCGTCTTCGTACTGACCAACCGTGAAGTAGCCCTTGAGATCGGCGATGTTGAACTTGTAAGTTCGTGAACTGCGAACTCGTGGTAACTTCCGGCGAACGGCTCCTTTGAGCACGATTCGGTCGTCAGCAACTACCGCTGATGCAACAGTTAGTGGAGTAGCCGCTGGCTTTTCTTCGGCACCGTCTTTTTTGGCCATACTCAGTGGCTGGGCAACTTTACAGTTATCGCGGTAAATAGCGACAGCCTTAAGTCCCATCTTCCATGAATCAATGTGAATCTGCTCAATATCTTCGACCGTAGCGTCCTCGGGCATATTAACCGTTTTGCTGATCGCACCGGATAGAAACGGCTGAACCGCCGCCATCATTTTGACATGACCGGTGTGATGAATGACGTTGTCACCCATCGAACAAGCAAATACTGGAAGATGTTTTTCCTTGAGGTGCGGGGCACCGACTATTGTCTTTTCGACATCGATGTAGGCAACAATATCAATCACCTGCGCATCGTTGTAGCCGAGCGATCGCAACGCCCGCGGAACGGTTTGGTTGACGATATGCATCGTGCCACCACCAACTAACTTTTTTACCTTAACAAGACCAAGATCCGGTTCGATACCAGTCGTATCGCAATCCATCATCAAACCGATCGTGCCAGTCGGAGCTAGTACGCTGGCTTGCGAATTGCGAACGCCGTACTGCTGGCCGAGCTCAACTGCTTCGTCCCAAGCCGCTGCTGCCGCATCAAGTAATTCTTCGCTGACGAGGCTGGCATCAATCCCTGAAAGGGCGTTCCGGTGCATCTTTAGCACATTGATCATACCTTCGCGGTCTTTTTGGAAACCACTGAAAGCGCCGACACGAGCAGCAATTTTGGCACTGGTTGCGTACGACTGACCGGTTAATAGCGCGGTAATCGCACCAGCTTGGGCTCGACCCTCTTCGCTATCGTAAGCTAATCCTTGAGCCATCAGAAGTGCACCGAGGTTCGCGTAGCCAATCCCAAGTTCGCGGTAAGCTCGAGCATTTTTGCCAATACTCTCTACTGGATACTCACTGTAACCAACCAAGATTTCTTGAGCCGTAAAAATTAACTCAACTGTGTGAACGAATGACTTTATGTCGAAGCTACCGTCATCGTTGAGGTACTTCAGCAGGTTAAGACTTGCTAAATTACAGGCTGAGTTATCGAGGTGCATATATTCGCTACAAGGGTTCGAGCCGTTAATGCGACCAGCCTTGGGTGTTGTGTGCCATTTGTTAATTGTTGTATCGAACTGCATGCCAGGGTCAGCACATTCCCACGCAGCTTCGGCAAACTGGCGGAATAGCTTGCGAGCTTTAATAGTCTCGACAACGCTACCATCAGTAACTGACGTCAAATTCCAGTCGCTACCATCTTCGACAGCCTGCATAAATTCGTCGGTCACGCGCATCGAATTGTTAGCATTTTGGTATTGAACGCTGAACGCATCTTTGCCATTAAGCGACATATCCCAGCCGAGTGACATAAGATCACGGGCTTTGCGCTCTTCGATGGCCTTACTCCAAATAAACTCTTCGATATCGGGGTGACTAGCGTTAAGAATCACCATTTTAGCAGCTCGGCGGGTTTTACCACCACTCTTAATAGCGCCGGCGCTGGCATCAGCACCACGCATAAAGCTTAAAGGCCCAGAGGCAGTTCCAGCACTTTTGCCAAGTGTTTCTTTAGAAGAACGAATTGGAGATATATTGATACCTGACCCCGAACCGCCCTTGAAGATCATACCTTCTTGAACATACCAATTGAGAATTGCTGGCATAGTGTCTTCTATACCAAGAATAAAACAAGCACTAGCTTGCTGGGAACGATCTGGTGCGCCAATGTTAAACCAAACTGGTGAGTTGAATGCGGCTCGTTGCGTCGCAAGAATGTACTTAAGTTCCTCACGGAATACTTCGGCTTCAACATCAGAACTAAAATAACCTTCTTGGCTACCTTGGCGGGTGATAGTGTCGACAACCCGATCAATCAGATGCTTCAGCGAGTTTTCACGGTCAGCCGCACCTGGCGTGCCAGTAAAGTATTTCTGAGCGACTATATTAACTGAGTTGAGTGACCAGCCTTCTGGAAACTCTGTACCAAGTTGCTCAAAAACCGGCTTCTGCGTCATCGGATTAATGATAACTGAATCTCGGCTCGTCCATTTAATCTGGTCGTAAGCTTTACTTTTTTTAGGTGTAAATAGACGCATAAAACCTTGATTTGTTGTCTGTCCCATATTTTTCTCCTCGTTAACATGCACTCAAATAGTTTGCTACTCATGCATGCTTATATAATTATTGTTTTGATTGCTTTTGGACTGTAGCTCTGATTGCTCACTACTTTCCAGCGTTTACCGCTTTTGTGCCAGCCGTATTGACCACTTCGACGACCGTAATATGTTTGCCTTGGCGAACGATCGATAACTCACGTTCAAAACTGGCAATATCAGAAAATCGACGATAGACGCTGGCGAACCGGACATAGGCGACTTCGTTTAACTGCGCCAGCTGATCCATAACCATTTCACCGACTTTAGATGATTTAGTTTCTTGGTCGCCGCAGGCATACAAATCTTGTTCGATAGCCGATACTACTCGCTCTAATTGCATACTCGTCACCGGCGTTTTTTCGCAAGCCCGGTACAATCCGCCTAGTAATTTGTCGCGGTTGAAAAGCTGCCGCGTACCATCATTTTTGACGATGATGAGCTGCGGACGTTCGATGCGCTCATAGGTTGTAAACCTTGAGCCACAAGCAACACACATCCGACGGCGGCGAATTGCCTGGCCATCTGCTACATCGCGTGATTCTATGACTTTGATGTCATCACTCTGGCAATGGTTGCACTTCATGCGCCCTCCCCTAGCTATGGAATTTACGATCCCAAAATCTTTTTAGTTTTAATGTACGAACACCCTCTATTCCCTGTATGTAGCGTCTAGACACATAACTATAGCCCTAGCAGTAGCGGTTTGCAAGTAGGTAAGCGCTGTATTATTTAGTACGTCCGACCGATGTATGTAGACCATCGAGCAGCGTTACAGCTATAACTTATTTATCGTCGTCCGCTTTATCTTCTTTGCGGCGATTTGCCAAGCGGCGCAGGAATGATGGCTTCTCTAAGTCGTCGTCTAGTCCGAGTCCGCTACCCGCAATCGTTGAACTACGGTTAACATCAATGTCGTCATTACTGGCATGCGTTCGATCTCTGTCAAGGTCGAGATCCGTCTTATCTTCTTCGATTGTCCAGATGTTTGGCATTGGCGTTTCACTGCTAAAATCAGCCGGTGTTTTGGTATCGAGCGACATGTCGATGCTGGCCATATTTTGATCATCGCTACCAGTAGTTACCGGAGCGACCAATGGCGCTGGTGCCGCGAACGGCGATGGCGATGCTTCGTCGTCACGTTTGGCATAGTAGGAGGCATCGAAGCCAGTCGCGACCACGGTAATAATCACTTCTCCGTCAAGATCTGGACTGATGGTTGCACCAAAGATGATGTTTGCGTCCGGGTCGGCAGCCGTGGTAATGGTTTCGGCGGCCGCATTAATTTCGTGCATCGAAAGGTCATTGCCACCTATAACATTAAACAAAATGCCGCGGGCACCGTCGATTGAGACTTCTAGCAATGGCGATTCGATTGCCTGCTGTGCCGCCGCAACCGCGCGGTTCTCACCGCTGGCCCGGCCAATACCCATCAGTGCTGAACCGGCGTTACTCATCACCGTTTTGACGTCGGCAAAGTCGAGGTTGATCAGACCGTGAACGGTAATAAGGTCGGATATACCTTGGACACCCTGGCGGAGCACATCATCGGCCACCTTGAAGGCTTCCATAAGTGGCGTCTGGCGATCGATGGTCTGCAGCAAGCGATCGTTTGGAATAATAATAAGCGTGTCGACCGATTGGCGTAATTGATTGATAGCCAAATCGGCGTTTTTACGGCGTTTCTCACCTTCGAAAGCAAATGGCTTGGTCGCAAAACCGACGACTAGGATTCCCATATCCTTAGCGATTTGAGCAACGACGTGTCCAGCACCACTACCGGTGCCGCCACCAGCGCCAATAGTAACGAAGATCATATCAGCACCTTCGATTGCACTGCGAATCTCGTCGCCAGATTCGCGGGCAGCCAGCTCGCCAACACTAGGATCAGCGCCAGCACCAAGTCCACGCGTCGTGTCCTTACCAATATGAATTTTACGAACAGCTTTCGAATGATGGAGGGCCTGCGCGTCAGTGTTGATCGCAATGAATTCAACCCCTTCGATACCGGACTCGACCATACGGTTAATAGCGGCGCCGCCGGCGCCGCCAACACCAATAACTTTAATCTGCGCAAAGGTTTCGATCGCTGGTTCAATAACTTGTGGCATTTACGGTTCCCTCATCATTCACTCTGTCATTATATGCATAAAAGTATACACGTCTTATGTCGGGTCTACAACATAACCAATTTGCTAGTAGATCGGCACCCATAATATAAACTAAATTATCTTAATATAGTGATCTATCCGTTTGGATGTATCCCGTAGCACAAATTTTGTATTCAACTAATATTTTCATCAGTTACCGGGTACTTGTAGCTCAATTAAATTGCGTCATTTTTGACTATGTAGAGCGGTGGACGACTAGCCAAAGTGCGAGCTGCGTCCTCATTGTATGCGTTCTCGAGAATCAATTCCCCATATTCTTTATACATAATTTTTCCATTTTCTATGCTGGCTGTGAGCAGCGTATTTTGTTTAGCGATGTCGATTTCGGACTCGCCTCAGATTTTGTCCTCAATAGCAGTATCGCCGTTTGTAGTGTCGGCACCAAGATAATCAACCAGACCAGCAATGCCCGGCACTGACTGATCGCGCTTCGCGGAGATAATAGCCTGCAGTATCTTGGCGGCTTTAATGCGAGCTTCCGTCCGCTGCTCAACGGCGACCAACGACTGCGCAGTCGCTCTGTGCATGTAGTAATTGTACTGAATTATAGGCTCGATACAGAGAGCGGTGGTTATCATAGGTAGGACCTTACTTATAAATGTAAACTGGATACTTTGGCTATACAGTTTAGCCGCGGAAGCGCTTCATGACTGAGTCAAAAAGGCCGCGAGCTTGGTCAGCGTGAGAAGTTCCCATTGGTGGCAACGCCGGTAATAGTAGCATATCGAGTAGCATCAGGCCAACCACGACCGTAAAACGCGGGTCTTCGACAGTGTCAACGAGGCCACCAATGTTCTGCAGGCTGCTAACGCGGGCCGATAGTTGCAGTTTTTCGCGGGCAAACTCTTCGATACCTGGAATTTTTGCAGTGCCACCGGTTAGGACGATGCCACCGGGCAGCTTGCGCGAGCGCTTAACTTTCTGGAATTCTTTGTCAATATACTCAAATAACTCATCAACGCGGGCTTCAATGATCAGTTCGATCTCTTCGAACTGGAAATTATGGGCTTTATCGCCGACTTTTACCATGGCGTTCATCTTCTTGGGATTTCGGCGCAGGTCGGCGTGCTGTAATTTTACAGCTTCTGCCACGTCTAGATCAGTTTTGAGGCCAATTGCTAGATCGTTAGTGATATGCTGGCCACCCATTGGGATAACGGCGACGTGCTGGACTTCCCCGTCCTCGAAAACGATCAGGTTGGTTGTACCGGCACCGATATCAACCAGGGCTGTACCAGCTTCTTTTTGCTGACGCGTCAAAGCTGCTTCGGCAGCCGCTAAGCTCGATACCGTGTGGTGCGACGGAGTTACTTCGGCTTTTTCGAGTGCCATATCGAGATTACGCAGGTTTGGCGACGAAGCAGTGACGATATGGGCGTCGACTTCCAAGCGGACGCCGTGCATGCCGACGGGATCTTTAATATTGCGTTGGCCGTCCAAACTGTAGTTCTTTGCAAAAAATTGGACGATTTCGCGGTTTGGCGGCAAATTGACGATAGTGGCGGCCTCTTCGACCCGGAGACGGTCGTCAGTGATAATTTCGCGGTTGGCTGTACTGATAGCAATGACTCCCTGGGAGTTAATTCCTTCGACGTGACCGCCGTTAATATTAACGGTCGCCCGCTTGATCGCTACACCAGAAATCCGCTCAGCCTCGGTAACGGCTCGAACGATCGCCTCGGCGACGTCATCGACATGGACAACTGCTCCGCGGCGCATTCCCTGGTTGGGGGCTGAGCCGTGACCGATGATAGAGGGGCCGTTGCTGCCATTCGGATCATACATACCCACTACACAGCGAACTGCGCTCGTGCCGATATCGAGTCCAATAAAATGTTCAGGCTTCATTACGTTGTAGTATACCGCTATTGTTTCCCCGATAGCAAGTCGGCTATCAGATTGAGCGCCAAATGGCTAGACGTCGGTCAGTATTTCGGCGCCAGTTTCAGTAATTAAAATGGTGTGCTCAAAATGAGCCGACCAAGAATCATCGGCTGTCAGAATAGTCCAACCATCGTCAGCCACGTATACATTGTCGCCACCGAGTGTCGCCATTGGCTCAATTGCGATCGTCATGCCAGCCTGTAGCCATGGGCCAGTGTTGGCTCGTCCATAATTTGGAACATTTGGATCCTCATGCAAGTGATGCCCGACGCCGTGGCCGACTAGGTCACGCACGATGCCATACTTGTGTTTATCGAGTACTCTCTGAACACTAGCGCCGATGTCACCAGTCCGAACTTGATCGTGAACAGCTTGGATGCCAGCGAGCAATGATTCGAGAGTGTAGCGAACCAGTTCAACATGTCGTTTTTGTTTAGCGGTACCGACGATGACGGTGCGAGCGCTGTCGGTGATCATACCTTTGTAGGTGACGCCGAAATCCATGCCGAGCATATCGCCGTCGTTAATGATTCGTTCCTTACTTGGGATTCCATGCACCACTTCGCTGTTAAGTGATAAGCAAATTACATCAGGAAAGCCCTGATAGCCAAGAAAGCTCGGCTCGCCGCCCAAGCCGTGTAGTTCGAGAGCTGCAATATCGGCCAGGTCTTGCGTCGACATACCAGGCGCTACTTTAGCTTTCAGAACTTCGAGCACGGTCGCCAACAGCTTACCGCTTTCGCGCATGGCCAAAATTTCACTAGCTGTTTTGACTTTTGTTTGCACGAGTACTCCTAAGAGTTACTTTTTAGATATTCGATAAGGTCGTCATTAACATCATACATCGAGCGCTCGGCATTGACGTCGAGAACTGTCACGTCATGCTCGCCAAACCAGGTTAATAGAGGCGCAGTCGATCGTTCGTACTCGCTAAACCTAGCTTCAATCACCTTCTCTTTATCATCAATGCGGCCGCGGGTCATCAAGCGGGCTCGGACTGCTTCGTGCGAAGCCACCAGGTGAAACACACAGGTCAACTGCCAACGATTTTTACTAATTTCATTGAGCAACCACTCGGCTTGCGGGATAGTCCGCGGAAAACCATCGAGGATAACTTCGTCCTCCGGCGGAATTGTCATCAATACTTTATCGACGATTTTGATTATTTCTTGATCATCGAGCAATCCACCGGCCAACATACGCTCGCGTTGAGCTCCAGTAACATACATGCGGAGCACTTCGCCCATCGAGAACAGATGATATCCGTTCTGATCTGCTAACATTTTTCCTTGCGTACCCTTGCCGGATCCGGCAATTCCCATAAGTAGAATCACTGCAACTTTTCCTTTACCAGACGGGCGATGACAGCTCCATCAGCGGAACCATTCGTTTTTTGACGAACAATCGAAATGATTTGGCCGAATGCTGCATCTGGCTCGTCGGCGATGGTAGCTTCAATTATGGTTGCAACTTCACGTTCTGATAATTGAGCTGGCAAGTATGCTTCAATAATGGCTTTTTCGGCTAGCTCAGCATCGGCACGCTCTATACTACCGCCTTGCACATACATGCTGGCAGCCTCTTGTCGCTTTTTGGCTTCTTTGCTAAAAAGCGCAATCACTTCGTTGTCGGGTAGTGGCTTATCGCGGGTACCGGCAGCAACCTTAACATTCAAAATAGTACTTTTAAGGCCACGAAGTGTCGTGACCGTAAAACTCTCACGGGCTAGCATTGCAGTCTTGAGGTCCTGCTCCAAGCGCTGCTCAATCATGAGCAAATTACCTAGCGCTGTCCCAGTTTGATCTTGCGTAGTTTGATTGCCTTGCGCTCTTGGCGAATAATCGCTTTGGCACGGCGCTCGCGCTTGCTAATCGGCTTTTCGAAGTATTGGCCTGCCTTAACGACGGCGATCGCACCAGACTGCTGAACCTTGCGGTTAAAGCGGCGGAGGAGATTTTCTAATGACTCTTTAGAGTCTTTGCGTGTTACTTGTATCATCAGGAATTTATTGTAGCTGAGAGAAGTTAATTATGCAACCCCTCAGATGAGGAATTTAACATAACTTAGCCAGTTACCCTTTTCTGGTTAGTGCGTTGCGATTTTAGGACGATGCTTTGTAATTCTTTGAAGATCGGGAACTGCTTGTTCGTCGAGTAGACTTTTGTATTGCCTTGGCGTTCGCTGATGAGAAAGCCAACTTTTTCTAAGCGCTTGAGTTCGCGTTGGATGTTACCAGCGTCTTCTTTGATGAGCTTGGCCAGTCCGCGTACGTGCGTCTTAAAATCGGGGTACTTGGCGTAAATTACGATGATTTTACGGCGTACTCGTGAGGTGATAAATATGTCTAGCATAGTGGTTGTGCAGTTTCCTTTGCATTGTTATTCAAACAACGTATAAGTTAGTATAGCTGCCTGCAGTTTGTTTTTCAACCATTTAATTGAAACTTATAGCCGACGCTTATTCAACCTCATTTGTAAGAATTTTTAATACGCCGTCGTAGCCTATACTGTCTGTATATGAAGTACTACTTAGTTTGGGTGAGAAGTGCCCGCTACCACGGTAGCGAGGCGCTGACTTACGCCTCGGAGTTAACGCTCACCACTGGCGCCATTGTCCAAGTCGAGCTCCAAAAACAGCTGGTGCTCGGGGTCGTTACCGGTTCGGTCGGCGAGCCGCGTTTTAAAACCAAGCAGATTACTCGGGCATATGATCTGGCTCCCGTACCGCCGCACCTCATAAAGACCGCTGACTGGCTGCGGCAGTACTACCCCGCTCCGCTCGGCGTCATCGCTCAGCAGATTTTGCCAGCGGAATTTACCGAAAAACAGCTGGAAAATATTCCCGCGATTTCCGAGTCACCGCTGGCAACCACCGACTTACCGACGTTAACCGCCGATCAGCAAGCCGCTTACGGCGCCATGCAGCGCACCAATAGCTACTTACTACACGGTCGCACCGGTAGTGGCAAAACCAGACTTTATATAGCCATGGCCCAAAAAACCATTACGAGCGGTGAGTCAGTCATCGTGCTGACGCCCGAAATAAGTTTGACCTCGCAGCTCGCTGACAACTTTCGGAAAGTCTTTGGCGGCCGTGTCATCGTCCTACATTCTCAGCAAGCCCCAGCCGAGCGCCGCAAAGCCTGGCTATCGATTCTACAAACCACCGTACCGATTATCGTCGTCGGTCCGCGTTCGGCGTTGTACACGCCCGTCGCCAAACTTGGCCTAATTATTCTCGATGAATCACACGAAGCTGCTTACAAGCAGGAGCAGGCGCCGCAGTACCAAACTGGTCGCGTCGCGGCCTTTCTAGCCCACAGCATCCGGGCCACGCTGATTCTCGGCTCAGCCACGCCAAGCGTCAGCGACTACTACCTTTCGCTTCAGAAACAGAAGCCGGTTATCGAACTGAATAACCCGGCCAAACCAATCGAAGTCAAAACAACCGTCACCATTGTCGACATGAAACAGCGTGAACACTTTAGCCGGTCACCGCATTTTAGCCAGGCCCTAGTTGCGGCCGTGAGCGCGGCACTAAGCCGCGGCGAACAGTCGCTGCTGTACCTTAACCGCCGCGGTACGGCCCGGATAATTATGTGCGAACACTGCGGCTGGCAGGCAGCTTGCCCACACTGTGATCTACCGCTGACATACCACGGCGATAGCCACAGCCTACGTTGTCACAGCTGTGATTTCCACGAAAAATCACCGAGCTCCTGCCCAAGCTGTGGTCATCCATCTATCATGTTTAAAACGGCTGGTACTAAGGCGATTGTCGAAGCTGTCGAGCGACTCTTTCCCGGCGCCCGGGTAGCCCGGTTCGACACCGATAACCGGAAGGCTGAACGCTTCGAACAGCACTATGAGGCCGTCAAAAACGGCGAGGTTGACATCCTGGTTGGCACTCAGTTACTGGCCAAAGGCCTCGACCTTCCCAAGCTGAGCGTACTCGGAATTTTACTCGCCGATACCAGCCTGTATCTCCCCGATTATTCAGCCACCGAACGGACCTTCCAGCTATTGAACCAAGTGCTCGGCCGCATCGGCCGCGGCCATGTTGCTGGCCATGCCATTATCCAAACCTATCACCCCGAACACCCGATTCTTACTCAGGCGATCGCTGGCGATTACAAAAGTTTCTACGACCAAGAAATCCAAGAGCGCCAGACCTTTTTATTCCCGCCATTTTGCTTCATGCTCAAGCTCACCGCCCGACGAGCCAGCAGCAAAAGTGCCGAAGCGGCCGCCGAGAAGCTGCGAGCGGCGCTCGAACACGGCGACCGAAAAATCCGCGTAGAAGGCCCGGCTCCGGCCTTCCACGAACGCTTCCAGGGCAAGTATCAATGGCAACTAGTCATAAAATCCGTCGACCGCAGCGAGCTGATCAAAATTATCAATGATTTGCCAGCCAATTGGTCTTACGATATTGACCCGACCGATTTGCTATAAATTTTGGCTAGTTCGCAATCTACGCTAATGTTCAGCGGCGTTTTCTTCGTCTATGGAAGCTTTTTGAGCCAACAACTTACTAATGTACTCGCCTGTCATACCATAGCGAACAGTTTGAGGCGAAGCATCGAACTCAGTACCACTGGGCTGCGCCGCATTCGTGCGCGCTGCTATCAATTCATCAAGCGCGAGACTTTCTTTTGGCTCGCGCCTAACGCAGTAAAGAACTTCTGGAGCAGTTAGGCCATAGTCGTTAACGGTTACTTTGTTATCTTGAAGCACAACTGCCGCATCGACGGACTCAAATTCTGCTATTTTTTATCAATCTTCGCTACAGCGTCATCAAGCACACTATAAATTCTGTTTGTGGCCATATCCAGTTAAAATTCGATCGCATCGGGATTAATTGAGCCAGTCAATTCATGATGCTGCAATTGCGCATCTTGCTGGCTTATTAATAACACTGCGGCAGTCACTTGCTCTTCGCCAATTAAAATAAAATTTGCCTCACACTGCTCGAAAGGTGTAGGCATTTGATCGCAAGGACACATACTATATAAGAAATATATTATGACAATTAAAAATGTTAACGTCAGCAATTAGCTCATTTAGCTTGTAGATATTTTATAATAGAATTATAATAGCAATATGATCAAAACAACCAAAAAAATAATACAGATTGGCTCAAGTCTTGGCGTCACCCTGTCTAAGCAGGAGTTAGGAAAGCTGGGCGCCAAACGGGGTGATTCGCTTAATATCAGTGCTGAACTTGCCGAAGGCCCGGACAAGCACGCCAAGCTGCTCCGCGAATACAACGCCTTCGTTAACGAGTACAGCGCCACGCTCACCAGCCTTGCCCAGAAATGAAAATTCGCTACTTCAGTGCCGAGGACTTACTACGCGTCCACTACCAGGTCATTACCGAATTTGGTGGACGGCACGGTGTCGGTAGCGTCGCCGGCTTGCAGCAAGTCGTCAATACACCGCTCCAAACCGTTGACGGCGAGCGTTTATACCCCACCCTGCACGAGCAAGCCGCCGCCTACCTTAAAACCATCATGGCTGAACACGTTTTTGTCGACGCTGGCCAAGCGACCGCCACCTGCGTTTGTGCCATGTTCCTGGCCCGCTATGGCAGGCCTCTGACTGCCCGACCAATCGAGCTGGAAAGCTTCGTTGCTCACGTTGCCACCGGCCGGCCGAGTACAATCGAGATCGCCGCCTGGCTACGAAACCATTAATCGCATACTAATCTGCACCGCCCAACTCGTCTCATCTGTAATTTTGCAACGATATCACTATGGTCAAGGGGTGACTAACAGGGTGACATAGGCTATACTTGTCTAGAATTATGACCAAAGACGACATCATTGCCCTGCCTAACACCCGCCTACGGCGGAAGTCCGAACGCGTCGGAATCATTACGGACGACATCAAAAAAATTGTCCAAGACATGAAGGACGCCACTATCAACTGGGACGAATCCCGCGAGCATGAGGTCGGCGTGGCGCTGGCCGCCATCCAAATCGACCAGCTGTATCGCATTGTCGTGCTCCGCAATAATTACGATGATAAGAGCGATCACACTTTCACGACATTCATAAACCCCGAAATCACCAAGCGCGAAGGCCGCATTATTGCCGATTATGAGGGCTGTTTGAGCGTCCCGAACGTTTACGGCAAAGTGCCGTGTCACGACAAAGTAAAAGTCAAAGCGCTCGACGAAGACGGCCAAGAATTCCGCGTCACCGCCCAAGGTTTCCTCGCGCGAATTTTCCAACACGAAATCGACCACACCAACGGAATCGTTTTTATCGACCTCATCCGTGACGACCCCGAAGCGTTTTATCGCCTCCAAGAAGATGGCCAATTAGCCAAGCTCAGTTACGCCGACGAAATTCGCGACAACCAGCAACTCTGGGAGGACTAATCCGTGACGGGCGCTACTAATAACAGCAGTGGCAATAGCAGTGCCAGTGACATGCCAACCATCGTATTTTTTGGTAATGAGCGCATCGCCACAGGCGTTACAACCACGGTACCGACGCTCAAAGCTTTGCTAGCAGCTGGCTACAACATTGCCGCTATCGTCATTGCGCAGGGCGATATCGGCCACTCCCGCAAAGCCCGCAAGCTAGAAGTCCTCGAACTAGCCGAACAGCATAATATTCCCGTAGCCACACCGACCAAATTAGCCGAAATAGCCGAGCAACTCGCTAGTTATCAGGCCGAAGTCGGCGTCCTCGTCGCCTTCGGCAAACTCGTGCCACAGAGCATCATCGACCTGTTCCCCGCCGGAATTATTAATATTCACCCGTCCCTACTGCCGCAACACCGCGGCTCCATGCCATTAGAGAGCGCCCTATTGCACGGCGACAAAACCACCGGCGTGTCACTGATGGGACTCGTTTCCAAAATGGACGCTGGCCCAGTGTACGCCCAGCAAACCGTAGTTTTAAACGGCAACGAAACCAAACAAGCCCTCGCCGACAAATTACTACAGCTCGGCGGCGGCATGTTGCTGCAAACCCTACCCAAAATTATCAGTGGCGGCTGCCAACCAAGCCAGCAAGATGATAGCCGTGCCACCTACGATGCTCGCATAGCCAAGCATGCCGGTACACTCGGCCAGTGCGATTGGGATCAGCCCGCCGCAACGATCGAGCGGATGGTCCGAGCTTATGCTGGCTGGCCCCGCGTCCGGACGCGCATTGGTGCTACCGATGTTATTATCACCGCTAGTCATGCAGAAATAGGCTCTGGAGTACCCGGCTCAATATGGCTACAAAACCATAACCTCGGCATTTACACCGCCGACGGCGTGTTAGTTATCGATAAGCTTTTGCCGCTCGGCAAAAAAGAAATGACCGGCAGCGCTTTCATCGCCGGTTATAAACCCTCCACTTAACATAATAATTTGTTTAAGTATTATACGGCTAGTACTAACTGGCTTCTGCGCATTGAACTGTTAATTTGTATCTTCAAGTAGTTGGCGCTGTATCTGCTCGGCGATCATCGCCTGCACTGCTGCCGAGAAATGACCCGTCCCAGGCTGGTTTATCATACCGTTGCCATAAGTGGCGATACTACTACTGCCGTCAAACAGGTTACCATTGGTCTTTTCCAGTAAAGCCAGACCCGCTCGGTGAGCGTCTGCCCCACTAAACCGTGGATTCGCATTTTGACCGATATCATAAATCATCTGGTCGATACCGCTACCAGGTGCAATCGTTACTTCGCTCGGTATTGCAATGCTCGGCAGAGTACTGGGAGCTAACACTCCGGGAGCAGGTGGCGCAGACGGCACTACTGGCAACGTGTTAGGTGTCGCACTCGGTGACGGCGCTACCGTAGAGCTTACCGAACCGACTGATGGCGCAGATCTTGCATTAGAACCACCACCAAAATGATCAGCGATCCATCCCGAAACATGAGGCGCTATCCAAGTAGCACCTGCTTCGGCGCCGACTGTACCCAACACTGCACCGATTGCCGTCGATCCAACCATCCGTCGCAAGTTACGTCGTTGCTGATTTTTGGTTGCCAGCTCAATATTGTCAGTAAGTAGCTCAATTGATAACTTTTTCAGAGCTACGTTCTCTATCAGAGCTGCCTTCTCTATAAGTTTTATGTGTCCCAGCTGCTCTACATTTTTCCCAATGTGCTTATTTAGGTGCTTGTCACTCTGGACATCGCCAACACTCAGCGACTTGCCAGTGTTACGAATTTTGGCTCCGATCATACCCTTTGCAACTCTACTCCCTACTCCAAAACCAGCAATTGCGCCGACAACCGGGCCAGCAACTGCCGATACTGTTGCTGCAGTTACAGCTCCAGCAATAACTCCTGGCACAAAACCAGCTCCGGCAACAACCATTGCCTTATAGGCTGTGTAGCGGTGCAGGAATTTCTGGCTGTTCCAGTTTGCCCAAGCCGTGTTGAACCGACCAGATTTTCGGGCATTGATAGCCTTTTTGATTCCATCCTGAACAAATATTGCCTCATCTAACAGATATTGTTTGATACTTTCAGGATTATCGCCAAGCCGACGCAATTCTTCATTGGCAAGGTCCTGATAATTAGCTTTGGCATCTTCATATTCTTTAGATAAAATCATAATTGCTTTTGTACGCTTACGTACCACTAACTTCGTGTAAGCTTCTAATGCCTTTTCGGATGCATCAAGTAATTCCCCATCCGTTAATAGACGCAGGTCAGCGTCGGCATCATTGCCTAAACCAGTCAAAGCATTTACACCCAAACTAATAATATTCCCGTCTTCGGTGGAACCTGCTTTTGCCGCCCGAGCAGCTCTTACGGTTCCTTTAGCTTTAAGTCTATCTACCAGGTCAACGTATCGACTGGCCGGTTCGGAATCTCTACGATTACGGTCCGGGACAGGCCCAACACCAAGCGATAAGACACTGCTTACCGGCTTTTGTTCAGTCGCTACAACGATGGGCTCAACCACAATTGGCTCGACCGCTTCGGCCGGTTTAACTGAAGCACCGCGTTCAGTTACCCCTGCAATAGATGTCACAGCCGATTCATAAACAGGCATGTCAGTATCATTTATTTCGACTAGTTCAGACTCCGCTGTTGGTCGTGATGTTGGCTCACTCGGCTTTTTGCTAGGTGTTCGTTGTGTAATCTTAAGCGCGCCATCGACAACGCTGCTCACTGCCTGTCTGCCCAATCGGCTTGCTTGCTCCCGATATCCAGCCGATGGAACTGGAGAGAACTCAGTCACTGCAACAGAACCATCTAGGGGTTCGTTCGTCACAGATTTATTATGCTTTAGTGTGTCAACGACGTCTTGCAAGCGGGGAAGCAGTAGCGCCTTGTTCTGGAACTGGTGCGCGCCAAAGGCTCCATGCAAAGAAACCAGTATGTCGTTAGTTGAGCTGGTAACATACCGTTCGCCTGCCTTGAGTGATACAACTTGCACGCGTACATCAGGTTTCTTATCGTCGGCTTGGACGGCAAGGCCGTCTTTGCCTATCGTAATCGGTTTGTAGACTTCTTTATGCTCTAAAACAGTTAGGGGTTTTTCGCCGCCATTAGACTTTGCAACCGCACTACAACCATATGCGAACATCACGAGTTTCGTAGATCGACCTATTTTGCAGGGCAAGGCGCCGCTGAAGCCTTGAAATTCTGGTAATCCACCCTGCTCGTTAGCAGCGTCTTGTATTTTAGACTGCATGAACTCTTGGGCCTCAGTAACATTCTTAAAAATTGTACTGTCGTCAAAACCGTCAGATATACTTTCAAGCAATTGTTGAGCCGCACTTCGCCGACCATTTTCGGCTGATTTGGCCGTAGCTATCAACCCATTGTCGGCTTGCAGCGCAGCATCAAGTCCAGAATAACGATCCCAGTCAATAACTGATTCAGCAGTTGGGATAGATTGATTCACCCTTTCTGTTGGACCTACTAACGGAAACGCATCAGATGGATTATTCATTTAACTATAATACCATAAATCTTGTTAAAATGAAAGACCTATATTTGATTACTCCTTTACTTGGTAATATATTACCGTCCAACGGGTGCGATCTTTTCTAGACCACTAGTATTTAACGATAAATCACTATTGTGTTTAGGTATTTGCCTGTTTACAAATTACTCTTGGATTGATTACTAGCGATGGTACTTCTAAGTTGTATAAACATAAAACATTTATCTGTGATTGATTTGGCAATAAAAACTCCAGATAAGGTTTTTTGAGCTGATGAAATATAGATAAGCGCAGTTATAAGCTTCCTTGTCCTTAAGCAGCTGGTTCAGGCAGCTGGACCAGCTGGTGGCTGTTGCTGTGGATACTGCGGCTGATCTGGTTGCGGAATATACTGCTGTGGCTGTTGCTGCTGCGGCATTTGCATTGGCTGCGGTTGAGCATACTGCTGTTGAGGTGCAGTCGGTTGCTGGGTGGGCTGCACCTGGGCGGGTTGTTGAATTGGCTGCGCCTGTGCATATTGGGCTGGAGCTTGTGGAGCTGGAGGTGACTGCAGCGGCTGTTGTATGGTCGGCTGTGTTTGAGGCGATGGTTGCGGCTGAGGATCCTCGGCTAACGGCTGGCTGCCGGCAGCCATTTGGGCTTGGGCGGCGCCTAGTATCTGGGGGGCGGACTGCCCTACTTCGATTTTGAGCTTATCAAACTCTTCTTGAACGATCTCTTTATAGTTTGGAAAGTTGCTTTCGAGCCACTTGAAAGCACCGGCATCGTCTTTTGCTTCGAAATAACGTTCAAATTCATCGAGCTGTTCGTTCGACATTTGGTCTGCTAGACGCATGCCGACTCGCATTTCTAGCGTTTCGTACACGTGCTTGAGGAGACTGTTCTTTTCGGCGTCAGGAAGTTGTCCGAGCCCGAGTTCTTGCAATAGATTATTGTCGATTTTGAGCATTATTTTTCCTTATGTCAGTATTGTACCATTAGCGGCTGGTAGACTTGCAAGTGATTCGCTTACAGGGTGCGCTGAATGGCTTCGCGGGTGAAGAGTTCGATGTGATCGCCGTCTTGGAGATCGATTCGGTGCGACGTACTGAAACTAAGTCCACACATTTCGCCTTCGAATACTTCTTTGGCCTCGGCTGGACCACGCTTAAGACCAGTAATCTCGACTTCGCCGAGCTCTTCTTTGCCGCGTAGGACACGGGCTAGCGCTGGCGATACTAACTTGCCTTTGGTGACTTCACCGCCACAGATAACGGCAGACTTAGTAGTGTTGAATATACCACGGACGACCAGCCGGCCGACTTCGGTTTCTTTTATCTCAGGCCTGAGTAAATCACTCAATCCACTTTTGACGTCATCTATGAGTTCGTATATGACTTTGTACATTCTAACGACGACCTTGTCGCGGGAGGCTTGTTGCTTACTGCTGGTTGGAATATCGACGTTAAAACCGTAGACGATCGCCTTACTGGTTTGGGCAAGGTGCAGGTCGTTTTCGCCGACGGCACCGATGCCAGAGCTGACGATTCGCACGGCGACCTCGGCGGTGTCAAGCGCTTTAAGGCTGTCGATAACTGAGGTCAGTGAGCCTTGAACATCGGCTTTAATAATGATGTTGAGCTCTTGAACTTCGTTATTGCGGTTGATCATCCGGATAAGCTCACTGGAGCCGACACCGCCTCGAGCACCCTTGGCCTGTTTACCGTTGGCAGCGGCTTCGGTTTGAGCACGGGCCAGTTTTTCATTGGCGACGTAACTGAACTCGTCACCGAATTCTGGTAAGGTCTTGAAACCGGTAATAGCTACTGGCATGGACGGTGTAGCAATTTTGAGTGGTTTGCCATCGGTGGTTTCCAGATTTCGGATTTTGGCGTAGCTGCTGCCGGCGACGATAAAATCACCAGGCTTAAGCGTACCAGCTTCGACAAGGGCGTGGGCAACCGGGCCGCGGCCCTGTTCGACGTGAGCCTCGATGATCAGACCACGAGCAGGAATATCGGTATCGGCTTTAAGATCCTCAACGTCAGTGACGAGCAGGATCATATCCAGGAGTTCGGGAATTCCCTGCTTGGTTTTGGCGGAAACTTCTTGGACGGGCGTGTCTCCACCCTTCCAGCCGTCCCAAATTAGGTCGTATTCGCCTAATTGGCTCTTGAGGCGGTTCACATCAGCGCCTTCTTTGTCTATTTTGTTGGCAGCAACGATAATTTTGACACCAGCTTTGCGGGCAAATCGGATTGCTTCGATGGTTTGAGGTTTAATGCCATCATCGGCGGCGACGACTATAACGACGATGTCAGTCAGGAGCGCGCCGTGTTCGCGGATTGCGGCGAAGGCTTCGTGGCCGGGAGTATCGAGGAACGTGATGCTTCGGTCGTTATGGATAATTTGGTAGGCCGAAATATGCTGGGTGATGCCGCCGGCTTCGCCCTTAACGACATTGGCGCTGCGGATAGCGTCCAGTAAGCTAGTTTTTCCGTGGTCGACATGCCCCATAACGGCAACAACTGGTGGCCGCGAAGCGGCGGTGGCGCTGGCAACTGCCTTGACGCGGGCAGTAGTTTCTTCTTCGGCCTTGCGGCGAGTTATGCCGATGCCAAGTTTGAGCTCTTCGACGATGATTTCGGCGGTATCGAAATCGATCCGCTCGTTGACGGTCGCCATAATTCCGTTCTTCATAAGTTCACCGATGAGGCGAGTCACCGGAATCGACAGGCGCTCGGCCAAGGTACCGACGGTGATCATATCTTCAATTTCGATTGTGGAATTCACGACTGGTTGTTCAACATCTGCCATCGTTAACCTTTCCGGCCCTCTCAGGCTCAATAATGTTCATAATAATTTTGTGTGGAGCTGCGGGCTCTGAGCTAAGGTCTTCGGGTACTGCAGCTAAACTCTCCGAGTGACCTGCCAGATGCTGTGCAGTGCAAGGCGCCGGCGAAGCCCGCAGACAATCCGTACTAAGAGTACGGTGAGTGCGGACTGTAACCGGGAACGCCGCAATGTGCAGTATTTTAAAGTACTTTACTTAGCGTCTTTGAGGCTAAGTGCAATTTTTCGGTTATCCGTATCGATGTCCAGGACCTTAAATTGCTTCTTCTCATTGAGCTGGAACAGCTGCTCCGGATCAACGGTCTCATCGTCGCTCATTTCTGATACGTGGACGAGAGCTTCGACGCTTGGGCTGATCTGCACGAAGGCACCAAATGGGGTGATTCGCGTGACTTTACCTTCTACGACGTCACCTTTTTTGAACTCCTTGACTTCGGAAAGCCATGGATCCTCAGACATTTGCTTAAGGCTGAGGCTGAGGCGGTCTTTGTCGATAGCGATGATTTTTGCGGTCACTGTATCGCCGACTTTGACGTAGTTACGAGGGTTGTCGACCCGTTCCCAAGAAATCTCGGAAATGTGGATCAGGCCTTCGATACCGTCGACATTGACGAATGCACCGAAATCAATGACACCGGTCACGATACCTTCGACGGCGTCACCGACTTTGAGCTTGGCAAAGCGGGCTTGCATATCGTCTTTGACTGCTTCTTTTTCGGAGAAGATCAGCTTGTTGTCTTTGCGACTAACATCGAGAATGCGAACGCGTAACGTCTCACTAGTGAGCGCGTTGAGCTTCTGCAAGATCTCGTCTTTATCAGCGCCAGAAACGCGTGGGTAATGCCCAGCTGCCAATTGGCTAACAGGCAGGAATCCACGGATACCTTCGAGCTCGACCAACAGGCCGCCCCGGTTAGCATCGTATGGAGAGATATCGACGATTTCTTGGCCATCGAACAGGCGTTGGACTTCGTCCCAGCCGCGGTCTTTGACAGCCCGCTTCATACTGAGGAGGGCGTGGCCCTCTTCCATTTCGGGGCCGATAACACTGACCGTGATACTCGTCCCGACGTCCAAAACTTGGCCGTGGCCGATTTCGCGGCGCATGACGACTCCGACGCCGCGGGCGCCGAGATCGATCCATAACTCGTTCTTACGAACCGAGGTAATTACTCCTTCGACGACGTCTCCGGTTACTAATTGTTTGATTTCACTGCTCGCGAGCAGCTCATCCATTGTCATATTACTTGGCATGATTCTACTATGCCTCCTTCTGTGGTGTATTTCCGGTATATCGCGGTAGCGGTTGCCTTTACAAGATTCCCATTACGTTGATACACAAGATTACCTGCAATTATACCCTACGCGACCTCTGTGGTCAAAGCGCGGTCAACGCTTTAGAAAATGTTTTTATTTGGGGCGGCGCAAATGCTACAATTGTGACATGTATTTGGGTATAGATATTGGGGGCACAAAAACGCTAGCAGCCGTGCTTGATGACAGTGGCGTTATCCAAGAAAAACTCAAATTTCCAACGAATCACGACTATGAACAATTCTTAGTCGAACTCGCTGCGGCGATTCGAGGGTTCGCTATCCAAGATTTCACGGCTTGCGGCCTGGCTATGCCGGTCACGGTGTTCGACCGTAAAAATGGCATCGGCGTTAACTTCGGTAATTTGCCTTGGCAAAATGTTCCGATTCACACTGATGTCGAAAAAATAACTGGTTGTCCGGTAGTTATCGACAACGACGCGAAGCTTGGTGGTCTGTCCGAGGCGTTGATGCTTAAAGCTGAGTTCAGCAAAGTTATGTATATCACGGTTAGCACCGGCATCGGGCTATCGTTCGTCGAAGACGGCGTGATTGATGAAAACTTCGGTGACGGTGGCGGCCGTAGCATGCTGTTTGAGCACAAAGGCAAACTGACTCCTTGGGAAAGTTTTGCATCGGGCCGCGCAATCGTTGATCGCTACGGTAAAATGGCTATGGAAATCACCGATGAAGAAACGTGGAGCAAAATCGTGCGCGATTTAGTTCCGGGAATATTGCAACTTATCGCCATTATGCAGCCGGAAGTTATCGTGATTGGCGGCAGTGTTGGCACATACTTTGAACGCTACGGCCATCTGTTAATTGCCGAACTAAAACATTATGAATTACCGCTTATCGGCATTCCGGATATCCGCGGTGCTCAGCGCCCTGAAGAGGCAGTGGTATATGGTTGCTATGACCTTGCGAAACAACATTATGGAACAACTGCTTAGTAAACTTGCCGCTGACTTCCCTAGCCTGACGTACGCGCCAGGCAAACAATTTTGTTGGTCGCCGGAAACGGGCGAAATCTTTTATAACACTACCGCTACCGGTTCCCGCGCCGAGTGGTCATTACTGCACGAAACGGGTCATGCTCTGCTAGCTCACAAAACCTACAGTGGCGACTTCGAATTACTCAAACTTGAGATCTGTGCCTGGGATAAAGCCAGCGATATTGCTAAAAGTTACGGCGTCATTATCGACGATGAGCATATTCAGGACTGTCTGGACAGCTACCGCGACTGGCTATACAGCCGCAGTATCTGCCCTACCTGTAGCACGAAATGCTTGCAGCAAAGTAATTACACGCAGTACCGCTGCTTTAATTGTCATACTGTTTGGGGCGTTTCGCCGTCGCGGTTCTGCCGGTCGTACCGCAGTACTAAAAATGTTAAGCAGCCGGCGGTATTCCACTTGTTTAATCCTCGCTAGTTTTACTGTAAAAATAACCGGCCATGACGGCCGGTTATAGTATGTTCAATACGTTCTGTTTAAAAGAGTCTTAGTTGTTTTACGCTGTTACTATCGGACATCGCTTTGATGACGCTCAGCGTATGATTACCGACGCCGCGAGCATCTGGTAAATGTTTGTCGATCTGATTAGCAGCATTGGTAACTGATATGACACTTTCTTCGACACCGGCACGATTAACAATAGTGTATCGTAATTGTTCAGATTCAGGAAGATTGGTACTCCCCCCAGCTCTATAACCTTCACGCTCAAGTATATGGAATAGTCGACCGCCAAAACTATCGATATGACCCAGTTCTTGGACTGCCTCTATAAATTCTGGTTTGTTCAAAACTAAGTGTACGTCTACGATTGGTTCTTGTACTGGTAGAACTTGTGATTGTTCGAATGTATTCATTTATCTATATTATCATAATAGTTTAATTTAGTCAACACGGACACTTTACGAGCCATAAAAGATCTCCGCAGTATTGCGGAGATCTTTATATGAGCTATGAAGACTTAGGCTTCTTCGGTTTTCTTGGTGCGACGTGAAACACGTCCGCCACGAGCGCCAGCTGCGCGAGCTAGTTCACGGTTAGCGTAAAAGCCACCGGTTTTGCCGAGCTTACCGCCCTTAGCACCGATTTTAGCGTAAAAATCGGTGCCGTACTTCTTCTTGTTCGTTGCCGCTGCGGCTTCGCCGCCTGCTTTTGTTCCAGCCATTGTTATAGTCTCCACTACTTTTATAAACCTCTCGTAAAAACAAAAAGGGCTTTGCCTGTTACGGCAAAACCCTCGTTATTTCTTTCGAAATCTACTAAATAATATCACGCTATTGTTTAAATGTCAATAAGCTTGTACTTAGAATATTTACAACAAAAATGGAGGGTTATCCCTCCATTTTTGTTGACTCAACAGTAATTGAGCTAACGAGTTATAACTAACTCCTCCGTCGACTCTTCGATCCACCTACCGCTCCGTACTGGCTGGCGCGCTTGCGACCCTCTTCGCCGGCGGCGAAACCACCGGTCGTACCGCGCTGGCCGCCCATTTTACCGATACGAGAGTAAAAATCGCTGCCGTACTTCTTCTTGTTCTGACTAGCCGCCAAACGACCACCTTTTGCTGTTCCTGCCATGATGACCTCCTATTCGAAAAGCGTGTTATCTTCGCATATCCTAATGGACTGCTGTCAGGTGTATACCCGTGCTCCGAACATATCAATACAATACGCCGTCATGCTTACGCTCGGCTGTAAGATATTTAGCATTACCGCTTTGTGGTGGTTGTACCAGGTGTCGCAGGGCTACCGGTAGCGGCTTGGCTCGAGAACGTCAGGGGTGCTTGCAAAATAACTTTGTTAGTCGAAGGACGATATAAAATAGCCTGTTTAGCATTGACGTACAGTAATGCTTTATCACCGTTTTCGGCACTGGCAAAAAAGTTAGACTGTGTTTTAGCTTGAGCGGCGTCGCTGACTTCGGCAACGGTTGGTGTTTCGTTGGTAGGAAGCTGAATAATACTGCCGACAGTCGCAATCAACGACTTAGTTTGGCGGTCGACGGCTTGTTGTGGATTAGCGTTGACACTGGCCAGTTGGGCCTGTAAATTGTTG
>JACMPL010000026.1 GCA_014377525.1 Candidatus Saccharimonadota bacterium | reverse complement strand
GTTGTGGCTGATTGCGCTAGCGATGCCGCTAGCGATTTACGGCCCAGTCAATGCGCTGTTGCTTAGTAGCCTTGGGGCGGGTGGCCTGCTCACTGGGCGGCTAACCGGGCAGCGAGGCAGAATTTTTGCCGTCTTAGTACTGCTGGCCTGCGCCGCCGGACTATTCATGCGTTGGCTACCCGTAGTTATCATTTCGCTGACGCTGCTCGCGACTATCACAACGGCACTCGAAATTATACTCAACCGACTGCTGCAAGATAGCCTGCCGTCACGGGTGCGGGCCAGCGCGGCGTCCGTCGTAGGGACGGTCGCTTCAGTACTGTTCATACCGTTGGCGCTGTTGTTCGGCCGCATCAGCACTGCTCGCAGCGTCTTTTCCGCCGCCTGGATTCCGTTCGGATTAAGCCTGACGATTGCCGTAATCTGTCTGCTGATTTTCTTGCGCCGACCAGACGGCTCGCTTGGAAGCGCTTTAGCTACCGCTAATGTTGACGTTCCTGGTGCGCTCGCTGTTCCCGCCATCCCCAAACAAACCAGCTGACATAGTAACTTTGTAACCTTTTTAATGTTTACGGCTGATTAATTTGGTAATTGTCACTCCTAATTTTAGAGTATGGACGTAATGAGTATCGATTACATATGACCTTTAATAAACAACTACGACATATTAATCTTGCGCTACCAGAAGAGCTACTCGCCATTATCGATGAGGAGGCTAAGGCGCATTGTAGCTATTGCTCGGAATACATTCGTAAAGTGCTGCGTGCTGCAGTCCGCGACCGTGAAAAATTTATGGAGCATAAGAACAGTCCGCCGCCAACAAAATGGCTCGATACCGACGATAGCTAACGTCAAACGGAGCAGCTCAGAAGATCAGTATAAACGAATAACATGCGCTATCACGCAATCGAACCATGACTAGTGACGTTATACGCACGGCTGGAGCCGTGGCAATATTCGGTGGACTTGGTTTAGGCGTCGTTGCTGTGAGAGAAATAATCTCCTTGGGTTTGCGTGGACAATTAATCTGACATAATTACTAGGCAAATCAAGGCTTGGCAAAATTGCAGGGCGGGGTCTATAATAGTGTCCTAGCCATGATTGGGCTGGCGCCTAGCGCTTTCCACCATTCAGACTTATTTCCGCCTGTGCGGTTTTTTTGGGAACATACTCACTGGTCTACTTCGGTAGGACTAAGCGTCACTGGTACTCCCTCATAGTTTCAGTTCTCTGGTACAAGGAAATGACCCGGACGGTCTCATTTTTCATCCAGATAGCTTCTCCAACTAAAACCCGTCTACTGCTTAAATTATTTTTTGCAGACTCTTTTTATAAAAAATTATCGGTGAAAAGTACAATTTCACGGACTGGAGAACAATTATGACCTTAATCAACGACCAAGAAATCGAAATAACCGCAGTATACTTCCGGGCGCGCAACCAGCAACCGTTAGAAAGCTACCCGCGCCAGATAGTGTACAAGGGCCGCGAGTACACCTTTGCCGAGGCTGGTATCCGCTACCTGGTCAAAAAGGGCCAGGAGTTTATTCGCCTGATTGACTTGAGCGATGGCAACGACACGTTCCGGTTGCGCTGCGATGATAACCGTTGGACGCTAGTCGGCATGCGGGCGGGCGTCTAAATGAAACAAACTATGTCAGGCAACAAACATTCTAAGGGGGACTTATGCAAGACGATTTATCAACTGTGGCCAACAGCGACGCGGTTTCAATCCATACCGGATTTCCCAACCCGGCCCTAGACCGGATCGGACGGGGGAGCGGTAAGCTGGCGCTCGACCTGAACCAGCTGCTTATTCATCACCCAAGTAGTACTTACTTGTTTCGCATTGCTGGGCACGGCTGGCAGGCCGATGGTATTTTTGACGGTGACATTGCGCTTATCGACCGTAGCTTACAACCGCGCGAAAACGACATCGTCATTGCCTGGGAAGCGGCCGGATTCGCCATCTGCCGCTACAAGGCCATGGTGCATCAAGATCAATACTGGGGTGTCGTCAGTACGGTTATTCACGAAACCCGGCGAGCTACAGTATGAGTACGCCACTGCTTGCGCTGATTGATTGTAATAACTTCTTCGTTAGTTGTGAGCGGGTTTTCCGACCCGACCTAGAGGGTAAACCGGTCGTCGTTCTTAGTAGCAACGACGGCTGTGCAGTCGCCCGAAGTAACGAAGCTAAATTGCTTGGTATTCCGATGGGTGCACCAGTTTTTAAATACCGGCAATTATTCAAAGATCAGGCTGTTCACCAGTTTTCGGCGAATTTTGAACTATACGGCGACATCAGTGACCGCATAACCCGATTACTGACGGCCGTTACGCCGCGAATCGAAGTCTATTCGGTCGACGAATCATTCCTAGACTTAAGCCATCTCAATATCACCGACTACGATGCTTGGGGTAAATTAATCCGAGATCGAATCCTCCGCGAAGTTGGAGTACCAGTATCAATCGGTATTGCCCCGAGCAAAACACTCGCCAAACTGGCCAGCGAAATCGCCAAGAAAAATTTGGATTGTGGCGGCGTTTACGATTTCGCACATATGGAGCGAACCGAGCTTGAAGCCAGGCTGGCTCGAACCGAAGTCGCGGAAATTTGGGGCGTCGGCTGGAAACTAGCGCCAAAACTCAAAGCCGAAGGCGTGTTTACCGCACTGGCCTTAGCTCAGATGAGCCCGCAGCGAGCCCAGCAACTCATGGGTATCCACGGCCGGCAAATGGTCAACGAGTTGAATGGTATGAGTTGCTATCCGCTACATCCGGCTCACGCCGTCCGCAAAAGTCTGATGCACGGTCGGACACTCGGCGAAGATACTTCCAATATTTCCGTCCTAGAATCGGCCGTAGCCAACTTAACCGCCAAGGCGACGTTTCGGTTACGAGCTTCGGGCCTCGTCACACGCAGTGCAACGCTTAGCTTGAGTACCAGCCGGTTCAAGCCAAACTACGAACATCGCAGTCACTTCATAACTTTCGCGACCCCTATAGCCGACACTGGCGTCATAGCCAAGAGATTAATCCAAACGTTACGTAGCGTTTATGATTCGCACCAGAAATATCATCGCATCAACATTCTTTTTTACGATCTAGTGGCGGCCGACGCAGTGCAGGGCGATCTATTCGGCGATGTTGATCTGAACGGTGCGACCACCAGCCAGGCCCGGATGCAAGCGCTGGACGCAATCAATACAAAATTTGGGAACCGGACAATCCGTTACGCTGCCGAGGATTTGACAAAAGCCTGGGAACCTAAGCACCTGCTGCGCTCACCTCGCTACACAACGAATTGGAAGGAGCTGCCAAACGCGGTAATCAGTTAGTTATTTTAAGATGCTCATGCGGGTAGCTCAGTCTCCGCGTATACTATTACCTGATGAAACTTCACATTATTACAATCGGCGCGCCCAAGCTAGACTATGCCAAAATTGGCTGGAAAGAGTACTGGCAGCGGCTCGGCCACTACCACCAGATTCGAGTGACGCATATTGCCGACAAAAACAATGACGTCGAACATCTTGTAGAAGCAGCCGGAAATAGCTACATAATTGCCTTGGAAATAACTGGCAAAGAATTTTCGAGTCATGAGCTCGCGACATTCTTAGACAGGCGAGCCCAAGACGGCCGGGAAATCAGCCTGCTGATTGGCGGTCCGGACGGTTTACCGGCAATAATTCGTGAGGCAGCGGATTTTCGGTGGAGTTTTGGTAAATTAACTTTACCGCATGATTTAGCGATGATTGTCTTACTCGAAAGCCTGTACCGCGCCAGTACCATCAATGCCGGTCAGCCGTATCACCGTTAATAAGCATAAGACCGATTGTTTTAACACGGATTTGCTTGACTGTAAAATATCATACAGATCGACTGTGCTGCTGCGCATACAATGCGACTTACAATCAATATTCAGGAGGATAGTATGCAAAGATCTACAGCATGGCAGCGCGCCATTTCCATCGTCTCAACATTAACACTTGCAACTTTTGGATTCACCGGACTTGTTTCGGCTGACGCAATCAACCAAACCGGACCAGATTCAAATAACTCGATCTCTCGTTCGTCAAGCGACAATTGTAGCGTTACAAACAATAATAATTTGAATGCTTCGAACCGCGGTAATCAAACAGCAAACAGTGGTGACACGGAAGTAACAGGCAATACTACAGCTGGCGGTGGTGAGACAACTACCGGCGACGCCAGCAATGCTAACTCGTTTAACGGAGCGGTGAACATCGAAAACAATGCTCCTAGTGTCAGTATGCCAGCTCCGGTGTCAACGGCTACAATCTCCAATACTGGTCCAGGTTCGAGTAACGCTTTAAGTACCTCTTACTCGACGACCACAACAGTTACCAATAATAACAATGTTAGTGTAAGCAACAGCAACGGCCAAACTGCCAAGAGCGGTGATGCAACTGTTAGCCACAACACCACAGCCGGTAGCGTTACAACCGGTAATGCTAGTAACAGCAATAGCGCTAGCTTCTTAGCCACAATCCACAATAATCTTGCCATTGAGAGCACTGATGGCGCAACCTGCGTAGCGGCTGCAGCCCCAGCGCAGCCCATTGCTCCAGTAGCTCCAGGCATGGGCGGTAACTTTAGCACAGAACACACCATGAATGTAGTAACAATACCAGCGGGCCAAGGATCACCTGCTGGCGGCGGTTACAGCGGCACAGGATATACTTCGGCAAATACTACTAGACAGGCGGCGGCAACTCTTGCACACAACGCTACTGCAAATGCCCCATCAGCTTCAAGCAAGCCAATCGCAGTTGGTGGTATGGGTGGTGGCTACACACCATCGGCACCAGCAACTCAGTTAGCATACAATCCATCTATTAGTAACACTGGTCCAGACTCTAACAACTCCATCACACAAAACTACAGTTCAAACACCAAAGTATCGAACACAAACAACATCTCATTCACAAATACGAACAACCAGGCTGCTAACAGCGGTTCGACGTCAAGCACGGGCAACACTACTACCTACGATAACGGTAGCGGTGCAGCAGCCAACGGCAACGCCTCCAGCGCTGACCTGTCAGCTCACAACTAAGCCTACGATTCGTAGATCAAAGAGACCCATTACGGGTCTCTTTTTTAATGTCGGACCTAATCTTGGATTGAGATCGTTTTAGTTTTAGGTGCCGCTAGTTCAGCGTGAGCGATAGACTTAGATTTGTGCGGCTTGATATCGTGGTGCTTGGCACTAGCTGGCAAGACTGGTGCAGTGGCGATTAACGGGGATGCTACAAGTTGTTCGGGCATCGTAAACGACGATTCAATCGGCGTTTTAAGTTTGATTGACGACAATTGCTGTTCTGGCCGTAGGAGTGTATCAATCCGATCTTCGATGGATGCATCATTAACTAGTTCGCGAAATGTTTCAACATGGGCACTACCAGTCGGCAAGGCTGCCACTACAGCTGGACCAGCCGCAGCGACTGGCGGAATCGTATCCAAGCGCTTCTTTGGAATACGAGCAAGTATCAATCGGCTTAGGAACTTAGAGCCAAACAAGTAAGCATCGAGGAGTAACAGAATAAATAAGGCAATCGCCAGCCCTGCGCTGACGAGCATCCAGCGGTCGGCCGGGCGAGCAGCGAGCGATAGTTCGAATGGCGGTAACGGCTTTGCCGAGTTGGTAACCGTAATGGACTTTTTGTTTGTTACTCCAGCGTAATTCGTCACGATCTGCTTATTTCCGACGCCACTTTGGAAATTGGCAGTGCCGGTAGCATCGGTGGTCTTCGTCTGATTATCGAGTGTCACGCTGGCACCGACTTGGGGTTTACCGTCGGAACCACGAATAATGACCGAAACTGGTACGCCTGGTATGCCCAAAACTTGATCTGGACTAGTTTGCAGGTTACCGGCAGCATCGGTACTTTTGACACGGTAGTGAATACTGGTTAAAGGCACCAAGAAAGAGCTATTGAGCGCGCTTTCGTGCTTGGTAGTCTGCGTGGCCACACTGGTCGATAATCCATAGTTAATATCGAGACCATATTCGACAACCGTGTCGCTCGGCTTGTTCGTTGTCCAGATAACCGTTGCAGAGGAGGGCGAAACGTTACTGGTAGCAATATTAGTTATTACTGGCGGAGTAACGTCTTTAGGCACTGTAGCCAAGGCTACTGGGGAAGCCGGCGAACCGAAACTCGTAGGCGAAGCGCTCGGTGCAACGATTGAAAAATGAGCGCCAGACGTGCCAGCAGCAACTTCGCCGCCGTCGGCAGCTAGGGCTGAACCACCGGCAATGTCGACGCTGGCCGAGCCAACTGCGACCGCTTTGAACGTAATCGTAGCAACTAAGCCGACGCCCGTCACCGTTCCGACAGTTCCGCGGGCAATGCTAACACTGCCGCCGCCGCCACTGTTGGCAGCGGCAATATCGAAAGCGCTACCGTTGTAGTTGACGCCGACATACTGCAGCTTATCAGCCGAATACGCTAAGTTTGCTTGGACGGCGTTGACGTTATTACCACCGCCGTTCATATAAACGGCGACGATTACACTTGAGCCGTTCACGACAGTCGATTTGTTGACTACGGTATAAATGGAACCGCTGGCAGCGTAGGCTGGCATAGCCAAGCTAAAAACCGAGACTAAAGCAAGGCCAAGACTGGCGATGACCCGCCGCAGATTACTCTTTAATATTTGTTTGTTTTTCATGTTATTACTTACCATATTCGCTTAGTAAGACGCTCAAGTCAAATATATCAACGCGACCGGAGTGGTTAAAATCTCCGATACCCGGCTTATTCCAATTAGCCAAAAGCGCGGAGAGATCGTAGATGTTAACTTTATAATCGCCATTTACATCACCGCGGCGAGGTGGCGGCGGATTGGTGACGCTGATGGTGGCATTAACAGCCGTACTGTTACCACTGGCGTCAATTGCCGTCGCGGTTACCGTGTGCGTGCCATTACCAACTCGGGAGCTATCCCAGTTATAACTGAACGGGACAGCGACAACATTAGCGACTGGCGTGCCGTCGACGGCGAAAACGACACTGCTTAGTTCAAGGTCGTCACTAGCAGTCGCAGTAAACGGAATGATAAATTTAACATCTTGGTTAGGTGTTGGCGCTTGCAAGCTAATAGTCGGCGCAGTTGTATCTGGTAGCGTTGAAACCACCAACGGCGCCGAGCGAATAGATTCGTTGCCGGCAGCATCGACAGCTGTTATCTCATAGCTGTATGATCGGCCATAATGCAAAGCACCGTCAGAAAAAGTCAACGTTGTAGTCGCTGCCAGAAATACGCCGTTTCGGTAAATTCGGTAACCGGTAACGGCGATATCATCACTGGCCGCATTCCAGGTAACATCCGTAGCCGAAGTTGTGGTGGCGCTCGAAGCAAGACCATTGGGTATGCTCGGCGCGACATGATCGGCTAGGGTCGTGGTATTGTTCGGAACCGAATCGACAGAATTGTTGCCACTAGCATCGTGAGCTCGTAACTTATAGGTGTAACCGGTTTGGACGTTCAATCCAGTATCGGTATACGTCAGACCGCTCGTCGTGGTAATAAGCGTACTGCCGCGATACAGGTCATAGCCACTGACACCGACGTTATCAGTCGAGGCATCCCAGCTCAACGTAATTGAGCTATCGGTTTGGGCAGTAGTCCGTAAGTTCTGAGGAATGCTCGGCGCTGTGGTGTCATAGGCCGTTGTAGCATTCAGAGCCAATGAATCAGCCGAGGTGTTACCAGCCGCATCTGTTGCGCGTACCGTGTAGCGATAACCAGTAATCGGCTGGAGATTCGTATCAGTGTAACTAGTAGTGCTAGGCGAGGCTACCAAGACACCGTCTCGGTATAATTTATACGCCACCACGCCGACGTCGTCGGTCGAGCTGTTCCAAGCAATGGCGAGGGAAGTGTCCTTGATATCAGTAGTCCGTAAGTTCTGAGGAATGCTCGGCGCAGTAGTATCAGCTGCGCTATTTGCCGTCAGTGGAGCTGACTGGTTCGAAGCATTGCCAGCCGCATCGAACGCCAGCACCGTAAAGCTATACGTCGCGTTAACGCTTAAACCAGTCGCCGTATAGGTCGTACCATTCGGCGAGGCAATGAGCGTGCCGTTACGGTAGACGCGGTAACCGGACACGCCGACGTCGTCGGTCGAACTATTCCAGGCCAGCGTAACAGTGGTAACAGTACCGGCTGTCTGGCGCAAATTATCCGGTACGCTTGGCGGTGTCGTATCTTGAGCCGTCGAACCGACAAAATCTGGCGATAATCCAGAGCTGTTATTGGTCGCGTCGTAAGCCGTAATATTGTAGATATAGCCCGAATAGACTGCTAGACCACTATCGGTAAAACTCGTCCCAACCTGAGTACGCACCAGCGTACCGTTACGATAGACGCGGTAACCAGACACCCCTACGTTATCGGCCGAAGCATTCCAAGCGATCGAAACCGTACTAATGGTTTGACCGGTTTGACGAACATTGGCCGGGACACTCGGCGGCGAAGTATCGGCTAGGGTGGAGGTCGGTACTGGGACTGACTGCGCTGATTCGTTAGCGGCTGCATCGTAGGCCGTGATGGCATAGCTGTAGTTCGTACTCGGCGTCAATCCGCTGTCGGTGTACGACGGGGCAGAGCTGGTCGTCAACATAGTGCCGTCACGAAAAATACGATAACCGGTCACCCCTACATTATCGGTTGAGGCATCCCAGGTAAGATCGATTGATGCCGCCGAGCGGGCAGTCACCTGAACATTACTCGGCACGCTTGGCGGTACGACATCAGGGCTCGCGCCGACCATGGTTGCAAATAAGTTCTGGCCAACCGCAATGATAATCAGTCCGATAAATAATTCTAAGGCATGAGCAATAAACGGCAATCGCCGGTGAACGCTATGTGGTACCCCTTGAGTTTTGTGTATGTTCATTTTTGTAGACTGCACTGGTTTTTTGGCCAACAATACAGTGGTTTATATAACAACTATATTTTAGCACAAGCACCATGATCAAGACTAATGGATCACTTTTTTTATTAGCACACCTTACATGCTACGTATTTTGAGATGCTTCCAATAGTTACTCCTGCAACTTATGACTATGGATATGCTAAAAAATAGAGCCAATGAAACAGTGATATAGATACGCTTCAACGACAATACCGCAACAGGCTTACTTCTAACTACCCATAACTGTGGTTTCTTAGAGGGAAACCATAAGATAGTGTTATACGACGCTAGCTCAAGCTATGGGTTACTTTTCAATTCTCACGACAATCATTACGTTAATGATTCTATGGCAACATGAACACCGACAGCGTAGCTGTCACTAGCGCCGGCTTACTCGAGTAATGGAACAGTTGACTAAGCCATACCTTAGTAAGCTGTGGGACGTAAACGCACAGTTTATTCAACAAAAAAAGGCCATAGTCGTAGCCGATACTTTTATATTTATAAGCAGTATGATTAAATAATTTAAGTGAAAAAAATAAACGTAAAACCCGTGAAAAAATTACTCAGTAGACTGTTATCCGTGGTAACTCGTAGCGAACGTACTCGTTTCTTGTCATTCATTGTCATATTTGCCGTCGTCGGTACAGGTACTGTATTTTTCTCATCAGCCGACACAATTTCTGTTTGGCAGACAGGCTTCGAGTCAACCGACATACAGCCTAGTTACCGAGATACTATCGACTGGTCAACCAATATTGGGGGCTATTACGACTCAATTAAGCCTGAAGCCTCGGTCAGACAAGAATCAGCACATAGCGGCACTCATGCCCTGATGTACTCCGGAACCGATCTATCATCCAGCGATTCTTACGCGAACTATAAATTATTTGATGTATCGATTCCAGTTACCAGTGACACTCAATTATCCTACTGGATATATCCACAGAGCGCTAATGCCCGTTGTGCGGGTATTGACCTTCAATTTTCTGACGGCACCTCGCTACGCAACACGGCAGACGTTGATCAAAACGGTTTCAACTTACATCCGCGCACCTGTCATGGTGGTAATATCCCAATAAATCAATGGTCCAATGTTCGTAGTGACATAGGTAAACTACACGCTGGCGCAACAATAACTAAGATGTGGATGGCATATGACCAGCCGGCCAACACTGGCCAATATCGAGGCTACATTGACGATCTAGCGATTAACCGCACGAGCGCATTATTCACCCCCGATGCAACTGGCGTTTACACGGCAAAGTTCTGGAACTATACAGATACCCCGACCTTACCGACTTCAAATCTCGCCTATCAGACCACTACTACAGACATAAGCTACGACTGGTCGACAAATACTATATCTCCGTCAGTGAATCATGACCGATATGTCGCCCAGTTTACTAAAAACCAGTTGTTTGATGGTGGTACATACAATTTTTCTGTCACTGCCGATGACGGTGTACGCGTCTTCGTTGACGACCAGGTAGTCATCAACCAGTGGCACGATCAAGCGCCAACCACCTACAATGCCTCCAAAGTGCTAGCTGCCGGTAGTCATGATATCAGAGTTGAGTATTATCAGAACACTGGAGGTGCAGTACTGAACTTCAACTACTCGAAAACTCAGCTGCCACCCGTACCGGCGCCGGCGCCTACACCTGCACCCGTACCTGCACCCGTACCTGCACCTGCACCCGTACCTGCACCTGCACCCGTACCTGCACCCGTTATAAGCGGATATCCACTCTATAACACCAGTTTCTTCAACGATCTTAGAAATGACCCAGCAACGGCACAAGCTACTGCCTGGCAGAGTACCCGCCCGGCCGATGCCCTACAAATGCAGAAAATTATTAGCCAGCCCCGGGCCTCTTGGCTGGGTGATTGGAGTGGTAATAGCCAAAATGCTACAGATAACGTCGTATCGGCTGCAAGTGCTCAAAGATCCGCCCCAGTGTTGATAGCCTACGACATACCATTTCGTGATTGTAATGGATATTCATCCGGCGGTGCATCTTCATACGATGCCTATATCAGTTTTATAACTGGCATGGCAAACGGCATTAATGGTCGAAAAACGGTGGTTATTTTGGAGCCGGATGCACTCGGATTAATAACCTGCTTAAGCCCAACCGATCAAATGGCTCGCTATACTATGCTTTCTCAAGCTGTTCAAATTCTAAAATCTAAAGGTGCCCTAGTGTACATCGAAGCTAGCACCTGGATAAGCCCGACCGAAATGGCGGATCGCCTCGGCAAGGCCGGCGTAGCTAATGCTACGGGCTTTGCCGTGAACGTTTCGGGCTTCAATAAAACTAGCGACATGGTGTCTTACGGCAACACATTGTCACCGTTGGTTGGGGGGAAGCACTTCGTCATTGACACTTCAAGGAACGGTCTTGGTCCGAACGGAGAATGGTGTAACCCACTTGGCCGTGCTCTTGGCGATAAAACGACCACCTTCTCGAGTGGCTCGGTCGACGCGTACTTGTGGCTAAAACGTCCGGGCGAGTCGGATGGCACCTGTAACGGCGGACCACCGGCTGGACAGTGGTGGGCCGATTACGCCCTCAACCTTGCACAAAGAGCCAACTATTGAACTTAGACTTGTAGTTGCAGCTTAGCGAACATTAGAAAGGGGTGGATACGCGACAGACTGCGTCAATAAACACACTACTGAACACCCTTAATTAGTACTCAGACAACGTATGCCACGTCACACAATTAAAGGCAAATAATTTGCAGCCATGGCCAAAATATAGTAACTGGAATATGCATACAGCAGAGAACCTTTTGAAAATAGACCAATATATCAAGCTATAAATCACATGCTACATGAACGAATAAGCTTAAAGAGAAGCCAATAGATCAGCCAATCCTTGGCGCATAATCACCACAGGCCAAATATTTCTTGGAAAACCTTGATAACTGCTCAACCAGTAGACCAACCTGAGCAGAAAAGTTTAATCTTTAAAGTCGTTTTGGTAAAAATCCAACCAACGAAGACAATGGTCGCCATTGGTTCAATGTTAGAAAGGTATGCTGCTTACTCAACTGTTCCCTTAACTGAGGTTCTATGTCTTGACTGATACAAAAATATTTTACTTCTACAAACATGGTTACTGAAGCTGTAGGCCTGTTATAATCATCCAAGAACATTTTACCTGCTAGAATGATGTCGCTTTCGGCTGTATCAATTTCTTCAAGTAGTTTTGCGAGTATTGTCGTTTCGATATAATGATTAACTGAAGAATCTTTTTTGTCTGATTCGTAATTACGAATAGCTCATTTTTTGGAGTAATAACGTATTTAAATCTCATACCTGTCATTATAATTCGTGCTCAAATCTTGGCATATTAGAAATAAAAAATGCCCTAACTTCTAATTTAAAAGTGTGCGAAGTGTGGTGACCTCACGGAGAATCGAACTCCGATTGCCAGGATGAGAACCTGGCGTCCTAACCGTTAGACGATGAGGCCGTTAAAATTTGAACCTAGAAAACAGTATCACATCTGTTACGAGCCGTCCAGATGGCAAGGCAAGCATAAGCCCGTTGCATTCGTTTGCGATAACCAGGATAATGGAAACAAGTATTATGCGCATAAAACAAATCGGTCAAATAAGTGTGGGATTGTATCGACATGTCCAGAAATTGAGCGCTGATGTTCGGTAGAAACAAAAATAAGCCTGGTAGCTCGAATTTAGCAGCAAACTTGCGTGACGAACGCCTGAAGTTCGAGGTGATCGTTAACACCATCGAAGACGGAGTTATGCTGATCGATAATCAGGGCGACATTCAATTATTTAACCCCGGAGCGGCTAAAATAACTGGCTGGGCTAGCGCCGAAGCTTGTGGACTCAACACTAAATCGGTCATCAAATTGGTCGACAGCAAAGGTTTGGCTTACGAGGACAACGTAAACCCTTTGCTGCAAGTATTTCAGCAGGGGCTTGCAATCCGTGAGAATAATGCGCAACTGCTCACTAAATCTGATAAAAAAATTCCGTTGAGTCTACATGTCACGCCCCTCATCGGCGAAAATGCAATGGTGAATGCGGCGGTGGTCGTTTTCCGTGACGTTGCCGAAGAGAAAGCCGAAGAACAACGACGAGCCGACTTTATTAGCACGGCCAGCCACGAGATGCGTACACCGGTTGCTGCCATTGAAGGTTATCTGGCTTTGGCGCTCAATCCAAAAGTTGCAAATGTTGATGCTAAGGCGCGCGATTATCTTGAAAAAGCACACATATCAACACAGCATTTAGGCCAGCTTTTTCAAGATCTGCTGACAAGCGCAAAAGCCGAGGATGGTCGACTGAGTAGCCGGCCAGTTGTTGTCGAAATGAGCACCTATCTTGAGCAAACCGCTAACGATCTTAAATTCTCGGCCGAAAAGAAAGGTCTGTTTATGGAGTTCGTCAACGGATCAAGTAATACGATCGATGCGCGGACTAGCTCAATCAGCAGTCGAGTTGTGCAACCGATGTATTACACCTTCGTTGATCCAGATCGTCTACGCGAAGTCGTTACAAACTTGTTTGACAACGCTGTTAAGTATACTGACGAGGGCAAAATATCTATCGGTCTAACGGGTGACGGCGATGTCGTTCAGTTTTATGTCCGCGATACTGGCCCCGGTATTCCAGCTGAAGATGTTCCACATCTGTTCCAAAAATTTTATCGCGTTGATAACTCGGCAACTCGAACCATCGGAGGCACTGGTCTAGGGCTATTTATTTGTCGCAAAATTGTCGAGCTATACAACGGCCGAATCTGGCTGGAGAGCGACCTCGGCAAGGGCAGTACGTTCTTTATTAATTTCCCCAGGCTGACTCCCCAACAAGCCGCCGACAAGCAAGCTGCTGAGGCCGGCTCAACTGAATTAGCGCCGATTAGTTCGCTAGCAAGCTCCTAATGCAATGGATAAGCTTGTCATGATACAATAAACATAAGTATAATTTTAACTAATAACAGAGGTTCCATATGGCAAAAGTGCTGCTCGTCGAAGATGATAATAACCTACGAGAAATCTATGAAGCTCGTTTACAAGCTGAGGGTTATGATATTGTTGCTGCAAGTGACGGCGAAGAGGCTTTAGCGGTAGCCAAGAACGAGAATCCAGACTTGATCATCTCCGACGTCATGATGCCTAAAATTTCCGGCTTTGAGATGCTTGATATTTTGCGCAACACCACCGGTCTTCAAAACGTTAAAGTTATTATGCTAACAGCCCTCGGACAAGCCGATGATCAACAACGCGCTAACAAGCTTGGTGCGGACCGTTACTTGGTCAAGTCACAGGTAACGTTAGAAGACATTGTCAAGGCCGCCCAGGAACTGTTGGAGGGCGTTGATGCACCGTCAGTCGCTGGAGTTGCACCGGTCGTTGTTCAGTCGCCAGCTGATATCAATGCACCTGCCGTTGCAAGCTCGCCAGTTTTTGCACCAACAGATGTTAATACACTGAGCGCCAGTCCAATAATCGCAGCACCAGTCGCTGTCCAATCGACTGTCGCACTGCCTACCGAAGCCCCCGTCGCTACTCCGGAACCGGTCATAGTACCTGATCTAGTTGTCGAAACCCTGCCAATAGAGACCAATATTTTGAGTCCAGAGCCAGCTTTGGCCGAAGCTCTCAACAAAGCGCTCGACGAAGCTGAACACACTGCCAACAGTGCGGCCGAAGAAAAAGCCGACGTTACCGCTCAAATCGAAACATTCATAGCCCAACCGACTGTTGTTCCGCAGAACGTTGAACCGGCTCCGGAACCTAGCCTAGAAGCAGCAGCCGAATCAGCTCTTCAACCCGCACCACAGCCATCGGAGCCGGTTGTACCAGAGCTACAAGTCTCTAGCTCACCAGATACCGCTACGATGCCGACGCAACAATTTAACCCCGAAGAATCGCAAGCCCACGACAAAATCATGGAGCAGGCAATGGATTCGTTAAATACATCGAACGAAAACACGCCGGTATCAGCAATGCCGATTCTCCATCCGAATAGTCCGACACCCGAGCTTGACTCGGCCGTCCGAAATGCCGCCCAGCCATCGGGTAAGAGAATCATTGCGCCTTTGAGCAATTATGATTCAAAGCCGAATCTATCGACGCTCCTGGCTGCTGAAGAAGCTAAAGAAGCCCTAGCAAATGTGGCCGCCAGCCCGTTCGTCCCCCCGACACCATTACCGCAACCAACCGACCCAGCACTACAATTAGAGCCGAACGGTGGTAGCAGGTACGATGTAACTCCGCCAGCGGTTGCACCGGTCGCGGTAGAACCCGATCAGATTCCGGTGCCGCAGCCTATGCAGGTTATTATGCCGCAACCGATCGCAGCACAGCAGCCACCAGCTCCGGTCCTGTCCACTCCGACTAGCCCGGTAGCTCCAACCACACCGAATCAGCCACAGTCATCAATCGACCCAAGCAGTATTGCGCTGTAAGATTGTCGATTTAGACGTTCCAGCCCTATACTAACCCTATGCGCATCAATAAATTCATCGCTCAATCCACCGGGATTTCTCGCCGTATGGCAGACCGGGCAATTATTGCTGGTCGGACTTCGGTTAACGGTGTAACTGCCGAATCCGGTACTAATGTCGCTGAGAACGACATGGTACTACTCGATGGACGACCGGTTTTGGTCGTCAAGCAAACTGTCACGATTGTTTTTAACAAACCGATCGGTTATGTCGTGAGTCGCGATGGGCAGGGTGCTCGGACAATTTACGACATTCTGCCGCCAGAATATCATTTACTAAAGCCGATCGGTCGACTGGACAAGGATTCATCCGGGCTATTACTTTTGACAAATAACGGTGACCTCGCTAATGAGCTAACGCATCCTCGCTACGGCAAGACCAAAGTTTACACCGTCCGGCTCAACAAGCCGTTAGAACCGCTGCATCAACAAATGATTAGTGACTATGGGGTCACGCTCCAAGACGGCCCCAGTAAGCTAAGCGTCGTCCGTGACGATGACGAAGGGCCAATGAGTTACATTGTAACCATGCAAGAGGGTCGGAATCGGCAAATTCGTCGGACATTTAATTCGCTCGGTTACGACGTAAAACATCTTCAGCGTACCCAATTTGGTAATTACAGTCTTGATAATTTGGCGTCCGGCCAAACGCGCATAGTCGTTTAATCCGGAGGTTCTAGCAAGAATCAGTACATGAAATATATTACAGCCTTTTGTCAATAGCGCTTATCTGTTATAATCAGGGCTTATGGCAAAAAAACTCCCGATCGTAGCAATAGTTGGCCGAGCAAACGTTGGTAAATCCAGCCTTTTTAACGCGATTCTTGATCGCCGCGAAGCAATTGTTGCCCGCGAGGCTGGCACTACCCGAGACAGCATTATGGCCAAAGCATCAATGCTGGTACCAGAGTCAAAAGTTACGCTCGAAGTATCTGACGATTTAGCAGATGACCAGTTAGATGATCAAGACCAAATCGTCCAACAGGACGACGAAGCTAGCATCGAAACTAACACTGAAAATATCTACACCGAGCCAAGCAGCACCGGGAAATCATCACGCCGAGCCGGCAAAAGCATTACACGAATGAGTAGCCAAGGCGAGGAACCTGGCATGGTTCGCCGCGATTTTTGGCTGGTTGATACCGCTGGAATCAAAGATCCGGAAGATGAATTCGAATTTACCATCCAGGAACAAATCACTCAGGCTGCCGACAGCGCCGACGTTATTTGGGTAATGGTCGAAGCCAATACGCTGGTGACTGAAGAGGATCGCCGCGTCGCCAAAATGGCCCTCAAGAGCAAAAAACCAGTCTTCTTAATTATCAATAAAGTCGATAAAACTCGGCGCACCGACCTCAGCCACTTCGACCGCTTAGGCATCAAGACCATCGTGCGCACCTCAACCACCCAGAACGTCGGCATCGACCAATTGCTACAAAACTTAGCCGAGATCACACCAAACGCACGGCTCGAAGAAGAAGATAATCGCCTGCGTATCGCAATCCTCGGCCGTCCTAACGTCGGCAAATCACAATTATTCAATACGCTTGCTAAGAAGCAGCAGGCTATCGTGGCTGACCGAGCTGGCACGACTCGCGATGTCAACCGCACTGTTATCCGCTACCAAGAGCGCGAAATTGAAATTATGGACACCGCCGGTATCCGCCGCGCCGGCAAAATCGGGCAGGGTATCGAACGCTTCAGCGTCATACGGGCCCTAGCGGCCATCGAAGAAGCTGACGTATGCTTCTTGCTGATGGATGTCAACGAACTCAACGTCCAGCTCGACCAAAAAATCGCCGGAATGGTCAAGGAAGCCGGTAAAGGGTTGATTTTGATTGTCAGCAAGTGGGATTCCGTCGAAGGTAAAGACGCCTTCACCCGCGACGATTTAGCCCCTAAAATCGCCTACAATTATGAATTCGTGCCATGGGCACCACTCATTTTCACCAGTGCCATAACCGGTCAGAATGTTTCTAAATTATTCGAACTCGTCATGGAGATCGACACGCAGCGCATCAAACGCGTTGCCACGCCAGATCTCAACAAATGGTTGCGCCAAGCTATCGATGCCCACCCGCCAGCCGGACTCAAAGGTCGTAACCCGAAACTTAATTACATGACCCAAGAAACCGATAATCCCATCCCAGCCTTCAAAATTTTCGGTTCACAAACCAAATACGTGCACTGGAGTTACCGCCGGTACCTCGAAACCCGCCTGCGTAAGGCCTACGGCTACGAAGGTACCCCGATCCAGCTCTGGTTCATCGAAAAACACGTGCCCCACAAACATGGTAACTCGCCAACCAAGCCAGAACGCTCACCAACCGCACCTGATATTACCAAAACCCGCAAGCGCCCAGCCCGATTTACTAATCGCGCCGTCGATTCTGCCCCCAAAGCCGCGCCCGCTAAAGCGAAGCCTGCCAAGCAAGATCCAAACGCCTCTACGCGCGTTTACTAGTTTGCTATACTAATCGAATGTCTCTGTTTCAAAACCGTCCCCAAGTTAGCGATAATATCACCTACACGACGTTCGGTATGAACAAAAATCTACTGATTGTCGGGCTTGGCAACATCGGAAAAGAGTACGATTTGACGCGCCACAACATCGGCTTCCACGTCGTCGACGATTTTGTGCGCCGCAGTAGAGAAATGGACGATTGGATTGCCAAAAAAGATCTTAAATGCTCAGTTGCCAGCGGCCGGTTCGGCGATACACGCGTCTACGTTATTAAACCATCAACGTTCATGAACCTAAGCGGGGAAGCCGTCCAAGCTATCTCCCATTTTTATAAGATTTCAGCTGATCAGATTGCCGTCGTACATGACGAACTAGATGTAGTTTTCGGACAAATTCGCCTGCGCACCGGCGGTAGCAGTGCCGGTCATAACGGTATCAAATCTATCTCGGCTCAGATTGGCGAAAATTATGGCCGAATTAGGATAGGGATCGGACCCAAAATTCCCGAGCAAATGGAAGCGGCCGATTTCGTTCTGCAAAAATTTTCTGCGAAAGAGCAAGAACAGTTCGGTAATCTAAGCAAAGAGGCTGGCGCAATTTTAAGCGAATTTATCTACAGTGGCCAGCCACTTGGTGCTGAGACTCGCGGTTTTATAGTTTAGTCTGATTTACTGAGTGTAGAATATCTTCAACGACTATATCAGAGCAGAGGTTAAGAATTCCATTAGAGAACCTAAGTAGGGCAAGCGCACGTGCCTCGATATTATTTCTGTCATTTGCGGCCGCTTGACTGCCGACAGTTTCGAGATCGATTGGGTTATCAGTCCCCCTAGATAGTATTTGTATGCCAGTTTTAAAATAACCATTAGTACATTCACAGCCGAGCGAGGCGACAATATTTGCGCTACATTAAACTCTGCCTGTTCAGCTTGCGAAAAAGTTAGAATATCTCCCGAACGATCCATTAAAACCCCCTATTTATAACTACATTACACTATGTCAGTATATGGCTAGGTATCACACACTTCGTTGAAGCGTAATCATACTAAATCTTCTGTACAAAAAAAGGCCGTCGAGAGGGGGTGGGCACCGCTCAACGGCCAATTTTCGCGGAGAACCGAAGTTCTCCACAATACCCTTCAACCCACCCCAGTGAAACATCGACGACGATAATCAAATGACTCGTGTCAACCGCTTGCGCGATTACCATTTAGGCTCACTTTGAATTGGGGAACTCTGCCACAACAAATGTAATGACAGGGAACTAGTTAAAGGGGTTAGTATGCTTTAGAGCGTTGCAGGGCCAGGCCCTACGTGCAAAGAAAAAGTGGAGGGTAACAACTCGTTCGGCGCGCGCTCTAAAACAATCTAACGTTGTCCCATATCATTACTGATACAGGGTTAGAATAGGGGGTAAAGGTGCATGCGATCTCTTACAAGAACTCACAACTTGCTATTCTAGCAAATTAATGTGCTAATGTCAATACATAATCATAATACTACGTTTATTGCAATACTCTAACGGTTACATTACTGGGCCGGCTAATAAGTTATTAACTATAGATTTAATTTCATTGCCTGTGACCGGATCATTGCGGGGCTAGCCAACGCCGCTCTCGTTTCCGAAGCCGCACTCAAGAGTGGTAGCTTGCACACCGCCCGGTTCGCTTTGGAACAGAATAGGGACGTCTTAGCCGTGTCAGGTAACATAACTAGCAGCACGTCCGTAAGTATAAATAACCTCATAAGGTCCAGCGCAAAGTTGATATCTAACGTCAATGAAACTTTAGAAGTACTGGGCCTCACCGCTGATAACGAAACCACCACACCAATTGGCGATACGACTGAGGAGCAAGTCATCATCAATCTCATGGCTGGCAGTATCACCAGTAGCAACCAACTTCTTATTGGCAGCAAGCTTAGCGCTGCCAGCTACAATCAATCACTGACAATACTAGAAATTCAAGGCGTCATTCGTCCACTTGGCAATAACCAGTCGTGTCTTCAGTAAAAAGCAGACAGAATACGCTTTACAGAGTATGCTATTTTTATGAAGCTTATGATTAGCATCGGTTTATTTGTAGGTAGCTCGCTCGGCGGCTGGCTCGGTTCGTTGCTCGATCACGGTAATATATTCGGCGTTTGGGGATTATTATTTGGAACGCTCGGCGCCTTTGCTGGCATTTGGGCAGGGTTTAAAGTCGGCCAATCCTATATCGGCTAACTGCGACGTCACTATATAAGTTGCATATCTCAGTCGTTACGCTTAGGATGTAAGATGTGGCAAAAAATTTAGTTATAGTAGAAAGTCCTGCCAAGGCAAAAACCATTGGCAAGTTCCTGGGCAAAGATTATGAAGTCAAGAGCAGTTTTGGCCATATTCGTGACCTGCCAAAAAAAGGTCTTAATATTGATATTGATAACAATTTTGCACCGAAGTACGAAGTTAGTTTGGATAAGAAGAAAGTTGTTGCCGAGCTCCGTAAAGCCGCTGCTGGCGCCGAAGTTTGGCTCGCCAGCGATGAAGACCGCGAAGGCGAGGCGATTGCCTGGCATCTGGCGCACGCCCTTAAACTCGATCCGACGACTACTAAGCGTATCGTCTTCCATGAAATCACCAAGACCGCCATCGAAGCCGCCATTAAAAATCCACGCACCGTCAATATGCAGCTCGTCGACGCTCAGCAGGCTCGTCGTATCCTTGACCGATTAGTCGGCTACGAACTGAGCCCCGTACTTTGGAAGAAAGTTCGGACTGGCCTGAGTGCTGGCCGTGTCCAATCCGTTACTGTTCGGCTCGTCGTCGAGCGCGAGCGCGATATCCGTGATTTTACCGCCAAGAGCACCTATAAGGTTACCGCCGTCTTCGACGTTGACGGCCACGAGTTACCGGCCGAATTATCAGATAAATTAAGCGATGTCGCTAACACCGAGGCTTGGCTCAAAAAACTAGTAGGTGCCAGCTATGCCATTACCGATATTGCCCAGAAGCCTGGCGTACGCAGCCCTGGTGCACCGTTTACGACGAGCACCTTGCAACAAGAGGCCTCGCGTCGGCTCGGCTACAGCGTCCGCCAAACTATGACACTGGCCCAACGCCTGTACGAATCCGGCCACATCACCTACATGCGTACCGACAGCACACTGTTATCATCGCTGGCTCAAGACGCCGCTAAGACGCAAATACTATCGGCTTACGGCGAGCAGTATCACAAACAACGCCAGTTCAAGACCAAGAACGCTAGTGCGCAAGAAGCCCACGAAGCGATTCGTCCAACTAACTTCGACCAACAAGAACTCGGCGACGACGATCAACAACGCAAATTATATCGGCTGATCTGGCAACGAGCAATCGCTTCTCAGATGACCGAGGCTAAACTTGAACGTACCGAAGTGACCATTAGCATCTCTACCCAGAAAGAAAATTATATAGCCAAAGGTGAAATCCTCAAATTTGATGGCTTTATGAAAGTCTACGGTGGCGGTAAGGACGATACGTTACTCCCTGACGTCAGCAAAGGCCAACAGCTGCCCGCTAATGATATTAAGGCTACACAGACCTTTAGTAGGGCTCCGGCCCGCTACAGCGAAGCTGGGCTCGTCAAGAAGCTCGAAGAGTTGGGAATTGGTCGCCCAAGTACCTATGCACCGACAATCTCAACAGTCCAAACCCGTGGCTACGTCGAAAAAACTGATTTAGAAGGAACTGAACGTGAAGTTACTGAGCTTCGACTCGAAGGTGATCAAGTCATCACTGAAGTATCAAAAGTAATAACTGGTGCCGATCGGAATAAACTAGTACCAACCGGTATCGCCGAGGTCACGACAGATTTCTTAGTTAATCACTTTCCAAATATAGTCGATTTCGATTTTACCGCTAAAGTCGAAGCCCAATTCGACGATATCCCCGAAGGTCAGCAAGAATGGCCAGCCATGATTGGAGAATTCTACAAGACG
>JACMPL010000025.1 GCA_014377525.1 Candidatus Saccharimonadota bacterium | reverse complement strand
TTCGAACTGATCGCTTGGCTCGTTTTAGCGGCCAAGCGCCGTGCCCAAGCGTAGGTATCCGGCCGAAGCTTAGCCAAGTAAGTACCTATCTGATTAAAACTAAAACACCACCAAAAGACTATCGTCCAAGGTGGTGTTTTTATATCAGGCAGTGCCGGGGCTCGGCACAGTACCCGTTTCGACCAAGCGTCCGTCAGCATCGATAAAGATCGTGTCGGTTGGTGCCGCAATCGGCGCAGCTGGCTTCTCGGCCGCCACAGGCGCCCTGTCACCATGCTTTAGGTCGATTTCCGCCTCATGGGGGGTAGCTGGTATTTGCACCGGTTCAGTCGACGCTGCGGGCGCCGGCGTGATCGCGAATTCACCCTTTAATTGTCGGCGAAGTTCGTCAGCGATCTTATCGACTTCAGAATTCTCAATTTCATCACTAGAAATATTCTTAGTATCGTTGTTAGCCATCGAGGCGGCCAGCGCCTCTTCCCTGGCGATCGACGATACTAATGGGCCAGCGGGCGCTGCCACTGGTTCCGGTTGTAAAGCTGGCACGGCCGACGAGGATAACACTTGGGGTTGATTATGCTTGTTCGGCGCTTCAATCAACTGAACAGCCGGCGAAACAACGATCTGAGGCGGCTGCATAACTTGGGGCGGCTGCTGCGGAGCGACTGCTGCGGCTGGTATCACGCCGTTAGCTGGAGCCGATCGCTTTGCTAGCCAATCATCTAAGAACGAACCGCTAGCGGCAGGTGGTTTCGGTGTGGCCATCGGTTGCGGTTGTCTCGGCGCCGCAGCGGCGGCACCGAACGGCGAGCTAGGAGCGCCAGCTGGAGCGCCAAACGGCGTATTACCAGGCGATGGAAACGTCGGTTTTGGATCTTCTTTGGTGGCCATTCGAGCAAAGATTTCTTTTTCGACGCCAGCTTTTGGTCGGCCAAACTTAGCAGCCGATAACTGCTTGAGGGCAATGCTAAGCTGCGGATTTGGCGTTCCTAAGGCAGGCAGCGTCGCCATACTGAACGGCTGCGTCGGTACACCGTTTATAAGACTACGAACGATCGTGTTGTAGTTCGGAATACGGAGTAAATCGTCGACATCGAAAATCGGCTGGAAGTACTTGCCCAAGCTCTCGACATCATTCTGACCGATTCGGAACGTCACGATAGTACCCATGTTACCGAAGACTGCGTCACGGATTTCTTGCGTCAGCTGAGTAGTAAATTGGTTGGCAACAATTAAGTTCAGGTGATATTTACGGGCCTCGGACATGATAGTCGCAAAGCTATCGGTCGAAAAGTTTTGGAACTCATCGACATACAGGCTGAAATCGACACGGTCGTCTTCTGGTATATCGCTACGACTCATGGCAGCTGCCTGAAACTTCATCACGAAAATCATACCAAGTAATTTGGAATTCAGCTCACCGGTACGCCCCTTACTCAAGTTAACCAGCAGAATTTTCTTATTATCCATGATGTCACGCAGGTCAAAGGCACTCTTGGTCTGGCCGATAATGTTACGCATCATCTCATTACTCAGGAAGGCACCGAATTTACTGACGAACCAGCTAGTAACTTCACCGAAGTCGTTGGAACGCTGACTGGCCGGCATTTCTTTGCGCCAAAAATCGAGCACATTCGGATCGGTAACATGTTGTAACTTCTGCTCAACAAATTTTGTATCCCGGAACAACTTTGGAATATCAATGAACGTGCCGCCCTCTGGATCCGCCATAATCGCCAGTGCAGCGTTGCGGAATAGGTGCTCGTAACGGGGGCCCATGATACCTTGGTGTTGTGGGTCATACAACTTCTGTAACATGTTGAGCGTTTCCTGAATAAGGAAGTCTTTTTGATCGGGCGAATTGAACTCGAATAGGTTGAGGCCCATCGGATATTCCATCTCGGACGGCGAAAAGTAGATCAAATCTTCGGTGCGCTCTTTTGGTACCATCGACATCAGCTTCTCGACGACGTCACCATGCGGGTCGACAAACGCGAAACCATTACCGCTTAGCATGTCCTGCAGCGCCAAATTCTCTAAGAAGGTCGACTTACCAGTACCAGTTTGCCCGACCACGTACATGTGCCGCTGGCGGTCGCCCAGCCCCAGCCGAATCGGCTTTTTAGCACCACGGAAAACGTTATAACCCAGAAGTAAACCCTCGTCAGGAATGTTCCGTGGGCCATCGACTTGCTTAGAATCTTGACGAGTCAGCTGCGACGTTGGAATGTTTCGTTGGTCTGGAAAATGGAATATCGTTGCAAGCTCAACCGAGTTTAAGATCATTTTTTTATTCTCTTGTGGGAAAAATCGCATGATGTAATCTGTCGCCAACGCCTCGGTATCTTTAGCCGGCGTGAACTTAAAGCCATTTTTACCCGGCGCGTCATACAGCGAGAAACTAGCTACGATATTACTAAGAATCGCCTGTGAACGCTGCGTAATATTTGACGACGCCACGATTCGAATCAAAACTTCAAACCCAGCGTGCCGAGTTTTGTCGTCTATCGAGTCGAGGATGCCCTGATCCAAGTTAGACAGATCATGCGGCTTATCGCCGCCGTCCTTACTCTCAGGTGGCTTAACGAAGGCTACAGCGAAGTTTTTAAGCATACCGATGGCATCGAGCTTCTTATCACCGCCCTTACGTTTCTTGCTAGCAATACCGGTCGCCGTTTTGCGCCATTCTGGATTGGCTGGACGCATCAAAATCTGGATGGCCGCACCGTCCTCTTTTCCCAGCGATGCCATGGCGTTGAGCAGTGATTGCATCGTGTCGCGCTTGAGATCCTGATAGGTAGCGATCGGATAGGCATACGGCTCCTTGAGCGATAGTTCCCCGCCCATGGTGCCGTTAGCTTTTCCAACCGTACTGAAGATGTTGTGTTCGGCAACCTCTTCCAGGCGCGTCGTCGGGTAGGCGCTGATAATCGCTTGTTTGACGACCTCTACCAGGGCAATGGGAACGGCAGCGTAGAAGTAGACGAAGCCTTGCGATCCGACGATCTCGAACGCAAAGTGGCGTTGACCGTAAAAATTACTCTTAAAGCCTTTCTGCAGCGTGCCCGCGATAATGTTATATATTGTTTGACCTTTACTGATCGTCTCTTCAGTGACGTCACGAATGTCACGACCACCAGCCTCGATATCATCGCTCGATGGCGGCAGATGAATGAGGATCGGCACTGTTTTTAAGGCCCGCTCGTAGTTCTTTTGCTCACGGAACGATTTACGAGTTTGTGTAAAAACAATTGGTGCCGCAATCGCCGCCAGCAACAAAATAATGCCCAAGATTACTAAAAAAACTATCATTTCTACTCGCTCAGCTTAATATCTTTACCATACCGTTTTTTGATGTACTCGGCTTTATAACTGTTGAGTTCTTTACTCTGTATGTGAGGATCATTACAAGTTTTATTTACAATATCCTTGGCTCCCCTAACCCATACTTTCTCGATAAGATCATTGTCTTCTGCTGTATTCGGCACATCATTTTGTGTTGTTGGTCTAACATCATTTGAGAATGATTTTTGATCTGTAGGTTGGGACGAAGCACCACTTACTGGTTGAGATTGCGGATTCATAGTTTGTATTATACAGTTTTCGGCTGCAAATTGTAACCTGTTACTGCGTGCACTAAGCGATACTAATTACGATAAAAATCGCCACTTAGTATAGCTGCCGTACAAGTAGATAAAACCGGCAAAAACAACCACTACGATGAAATCGCGTAACGATAGTTGCCCGAGCGATTGCAGAGCCACTACCACCCCAAAAATCGAGCTTACTACGACCTCCAAATGTTTTTGCTTAGCGATCACCGGAACGACCAAACCTAGTAGTGCGATGATCAATCGTGTAATTAGATACGAAGTTATTACAAGAAGCCCAAAACCGGCGATCAAAACTAGTGATGATGCTGTCGATGGTTTTGTAAACGAAAAGAAAAAGCCGTCAGCGATTAGAACCGCGACGACCATCTGAAATTGATAATTACGCAGTAATTGTTTAGCTTTTGGATGCATCTATTTATACTACTACACTCAATACCGCTATGTTGCACCCTCCACTAGGAACAATATTGCTGTGCCTTAGGCGCTCATGAATGGTGCCAGGGGCGATAAAACCGCTTTTATAAATTAGACTATTAAGCGCTTATCGCCCTCAGCTGACTGACCGCTCCATACGCCTTTAGGGCATAGAGAGCGTTATTCGAGCCAAAACCGTTCGGTTAAGGCATCTGAGAGGTGTAAGTTGTGTTTTTGTTTTTATTGCTTACAAGCACTAATCTATCATGCAGGACTGTTTTTGTCAATCGGCTTGCGCTTACTATAAATCGCAAATAACGCCCGTTCAATCCGTTAGATACTTGTAGATCGTTGGTGATATGGTAACGTTTTGCTTGTGCAAGCGCACACAACTCTTCCAGGATATAGGCTATATAGCTATGTATTCAATATCGACACCCTACAAGTAGTAGTAGGTATATACTTCAGAGAAGTTAGCGCATATCTGAACACTCGATAATGGGATAATAAAGTTATGCACAGCTTTATAATTTATAAGCATAATTGTTATTGACGAGGGCCCGATGATCTATTACTATATGCATAGCACTGAATAAAATAAGTGCTCAAAAACAAAAAACGAATATGAAATAACCGCTTCTCGCAAGCGGTTATTCTTTTTATAGCCCACCTCTTAGTTTTGTCCAGGTAATCACTAAAGCCGCTCAATCTTATTATTAAATACTCTGCATCCTTAAAGCAGGGTGTTTTACTATGCAACCCATGCTGCCAATCGTACAAAGCATTATTACCATTGGCACGTCCGGTGTCATTATCGATATCGTGATTCACGTCCCCAACAATTTTCCAAACATTATTATTGTTGGGCTTGTAATAAGATCCGTCGACGAGGCACGCGAGCACTAACGTGGTGCCTTCTCCAACAGCCAACTGCAGCTGCCACGCAAGCGCATAACTATCAACCTCTCCGGCCGACATTCCTTAAACCGATAGTAATATCGACCTGGCAATCGCCGCCGCAATATTAGTAAAAAACGAACAAAATACGTACATGTCGGATCATGCGGTTTTGGTAGGGGAGCTCGGGCTCAATGGCCGAACCAGAACAGTTCACGGAATTATCGGAAAGCTCCTGGCTGACCGTGACCTCGGAATCGAACTTTTCTTCGTGCCCGCATCCAGCCAAGCTCAGGCAAAGTTAGTGCCACATATCAAAATCATACCTATCAGTAGCCTCAAGCAATTATATGAACACTTAACCGGGATTCAAACAGTTCCAATGATCATCACGAGGGCTGGTGATCGGCCGCCATCAAAAAAATAACGCCGTCGCTAGCACCGTCGCTCAGCCAAGTCGTCGGCCAAGCTCATGCCAAGCGGGCTTTAGAAATCGCCGCCGCTGGCGGTCATAATATATTGCTAACCGGGCCACCCGGCACCGGCAAAAGAATGCTCGCCAAGGCTATGCCGACAATTATGCCCGGCCTTAACCACGACGGAATGCTGGCCGTAACGCATTTGCAACGCCTGGCCAGCCACAACTACGAGCAAATCATAACCGATCGGCCGGTGCGAGCGTCGCACCATAGTGCTAGCCATATTTCGATCATTGGCGGCGGCATCGGCGCCGAGATTGCCCGCTACAGGCGCAAACTTTCCGGTCCGATACTCGATCGGATCGACCTGCACAGCAGCGTCCAGGCAGTTGATCATCATGCCCTGCTCACGACACCGGCCAATCTTACCGCCGATGCCGCCGTCAAAGCCCACGTACTGCAAGCCCGCACTAGACAGCAGACCAGGTACAAAAGCAGCACAAAGCTCAATAGTAGTACGGATAATCATGCTATTGTCGCTCGTGCCAAACTGTCGAGTGCGCTCGACAGTTGCTAAACACCGCCGCAAACAAGCTCAACAGCTCTGCCCGCGGCTGCATGAGAACCATCAAAGTTACCCGAACAATTGCCGATCTCGCCGAGGCCGATATTATCGAGGCAGTGCACATATCCGAAGCCCTAGCCTACCGAGCACAGCAATCGATTCCGTAAAGCCGTCTGCAGGTTTGACCTCTGTTACCTAATCTGTTAAAATGTTAGTACGTTAAAATCAACAATTAAGGAGTCCAGCTATCGCCAAATACACCCGCCTGAATAACGATATTCGGGCACCACAACTACGAGTTATTGACGAAGAAGGTAAGCAACTTGGTGTCCTGAGCCGTAACGAAGCACTAGACCTAGCCCGCGAGCGTGAACTCGATCTCGTAGAAATATCACCGGACGCTAGTCCTCCAGTATGCAAAATTGTCGATTGGGGAAAGTTTAATTATCAGCGTACAAAACAGTTACAGAAGAATAGAAAAACTGCTAAGACGCTCGAGATGAAACAAATGCGCTTCGGGCTCAAAATCAGTGAGCACGACTTAGGTGTAAAAATGGGTAAAGTAGCCAAATTCCTAGAAGATGGCCACAAAGTCAAAATTACTGCTTTCTATCGTGGCCGTGAACTCGCGCACAAAGAAATCGGCTTTAAACTAGCTCAGAAGGTAATTGACGACTTTGGTGATACAATAGTTGTCGACCAAGCCCCACAATTTGCGGGCAAGCAATTAAACTTCGTCGTTAGAACCAGTGGCAAGGCAGCCGCCGCCGCAGCTAAGGCCGAAAAAGGAGAAGAAAATGCCAAAGTTAAAAACCCATAGCGGAACCAAAGACCGCGTGAAGGTCTCCAAGAACGGCAAAGTCCGTGTTGGTCACCCAAACACCAATCACTTTATGAGTAAAAAAAGTGGCGCTCGCAAGCGCGCCCTGTCAGGCCTAACGACTCGTACTGGTGGCGTTGCCAAATTTATCAAGCAGAATCTAGGAGTCTAATTAGATGCGAGTAAAACGAGGCGTTCCCGGACACGCTAAACACATTAAAATCCGCAAAGCAACCAAAGGTATGACCCACTCTAACCGCGTCAGCGTCAAGCGTGGCAAGCAAGCCCTCACCAAAGCCCTGCAGTTCGCCACCCGCGACCGTAAGAACCGCAAGCGAACCTTCCGCGAGCTGTGGAACACTCGCATTAACGCCGGTGCCCGACTGAACGGCACAACCTACAGCAAACTGATTGCTGGACTTAAAGCCGCTGGCATTACGCTCGATCGTAAGATCTTGGCCGAACTAGCCGTCAACGAGCCGGCCGCTTTTACCGCTGTCGTCAAAGCTACCGTAAAGTAGCACATAAGAACCTGATAATATAAACGATTTGCTTATATAAAAAAACCCGCCAAGTGCGGGTATTTTTATATGTCAGACTATCTGTAAGCCGGGTTTTGTATACTAGCGAACCAGTACTGCTAATCATCTATCTAGGCCAGCGGTTGCCCGCTGGCTCAAGCGGTTTTTGTAATGAATTCTCAGCGGGACGCTCTAGGCTTTAGGCCTCAGAGAATCCATTTCCTTGCAGCAGGCAGGGTTTACCGTTCCCTGTCGTCACCGACAGGCAATGTAGGCTTTTACCCTACTCGTTTCATCCTTACCAGCAAGCTGGCGGTTTAGTTTCTGTGGCACTTTCCCTAAGCTCGCGCTCGGTCGCCGTTAGCGACTGCCATTTCCCTATGCTGCCCGGACTTTCCTCGTGTGTTACCACACGCGATTAGCCGATAATCTGACATTACAAGTATACCATTGAATATTTTATCTAACATTGCTCAACTTGGCTGAACAAACGTGGATAGTTTTGCGCTAGGCCAAGCAGTTTGTCATCACTAAACTTGCGAAGTTGAAAATGCTCCCAGGCGCCGCCGTTCCACGATAGCGCGAGCTCAAACCCATCGGCAAACTCCTGTCGGAGCCACTCACCAGTAGCTTTTGCCCGCTCAACCCCGAGTGGCGTCAGGTGCATACGAGTATCATGTCGATTAAAAAATGCCTCCGGCGGAACGAAGCCAGGATCATCTTTCTAGCCCGTTTGCATAACATTCGCCTCAGACTGACCGTGATGCACAAGTGTATTCCGGACCCCGACGCGCTGCAAGCATAAGCTCTATAGATTTAAAAGACAGTTGTTATCCACCCCGTCCTGTCCTAAAATAAGTGCACACCGTCGGGGTGTGGCGCAGTTGGTAGCGCGTACGGCTGGGGGCCGTTAGGTCGCAGGTTCAAGTCCTGTCACCCCGACCAGATAACTATACAAGCGAGTTAACGCCGAAAAACGGTAGCCGTGCGGTCATCAATCTTGCGTGCGGCTTGTACCAAATTTTCGGCAGCCGCTTGAGCGCTTGATGATTCAGTGAGCACTTTTTGGATATCTGACTCATGCAGCAGGTCGGGTGCGCGGTCGCCAGTTATGCCGTCTGTTACGAGAATTACCTCTGCGCCTTCAGCCAATTCGATTATTCCTGACTGCGTCAACTTCATACAGTCGCCGACAGCGTTATCCAAGCGATTACCTACACCCTCATCACTAGTAATTTACGTGACACTACCCTGTTTAACTACGAACAACCGTGAGTCACCGACGTGCGCCCATACGAGCGCTGAGCCAACAAATTGAGCGATAGTTGCAGTAGTCAGGCCGACTTTCTCTAAATATCAATAGTCGCCGAGCTGTTGGTCGGCAGCGATCAAACTCGCGCGAAGTGTCGCTTCAACTTGCTCTGGTAGGATAGCTTCAGTAGCGGCAACATATTCTTGTACGACTTTGGCCGTCAACCTAGCAGCGACCTCTGAACGCTCAGCACCGCCCACGCCGTCAAAAACGCCGAATAACATTTGTTTAAAGTCCGCGAGCGCTGCGTCTTGGCAATGAAGCGCTTGTTCGGCATAGCCGTCTTGTACTCTACGTATTTAAATAGTATAAATGCTCACTGTGCCAAATTACCAAAAACTTTTACAAACTAGCACCGGGAGGCTCGCCGATGGCGATGCCTATTTTGCTCATGCCAAAGTTAAACACCAATGTGATAGAGCCGATGCAACGACACTTTACTTAGCTCGGCGGGTTGGATTCTTGACTGGACAGCGCAGCGAATTCAACTACGACGAGCCTGATCCGATACTCGATCAACTCCAGAGAGCTGGCGTTACTGAACATCGCCGAGTTATGATTGGTTTCGGGGATTTTTTGAAGCCAGCAGTAGTTGATGCCTTACCCTGGTTAGCGAAAACTGCTTTGGGCTCTGAGGCAACACATTACGATATTGGCAATGAATATAGCCTAGTCGTACCAAAAGATCTCAGACTACTCCATAGTTCACCCGATGCAGTTTTTGGCTATGCGATAAAAACGAGTGATGGTGACACGACGCTGTTGGTTGAAAGCCAGATACCGCTGCCAAAAGCGCACATTGAGGCTACTAAGCGTCTGAGCATTTTATTACCGACGGCCGCCATCTGCATCGCTCATGTTGGCTTAGAAAACTACTCGCATTTCAAAAATGGCGATGTTGAAGAAATTGACTTGTCGGTGAACGGCTATGTACCGTTTCACCTTACCGAGACCCCTTAAAACCACTTTTTCTTACGGAAATATCGCATCATGAAATAGATCGGTAACAGTGAGAAAACCACGATTATTATGAGCGTGGTGTACGGTCCGAAGAATGTCCAAGGACCAGTTTGAATACCGCCTGGTACTGGCACGTTCATGCCATAGAATGTGCCAAAAACGGTGGCTGGAATTGTCAGAGTAAACAGCAGTGTCAGCACGGCGAGAATTGAGTTTGTTTTTTCGGTGTTGGTCGTAGAGTCGGCGTCTTTGTAAATTTCGACTGTTTCGCGTGACTCTTCGATGGCTTCCCACAACTTATTGACTCGCTTAGTGTTGGTGCTGTACTGCCTGACAAGATTTTCGCCGCTGAAGGCGTGAATACTTGAGGCTAGCTCGCTTGACATATCTTTGAGCGAATACATAATGCGGCGGAGTTTCATGATCTTCTGGCGTAGCTGACCAATGGCGTAGGCATCCGAACCTTCGTTGTCAAAAACCTTGACTTCGATGGCGTCTAAGTCCTTGGTTATGGCGTGGACCATGCTCGATATATCAACTAACAGAGCGGCGATGATACCATGCAAAATAAAGGCCGGTGACTTTTTAAGGTGAGCATCCTTGTGGCCGATTCCCTGCTCGTAAGCGTAAAATAAGTCAGTAATAACAGGGGTTTGCTCTTCGTGGACGGTGATCAAATAGTCTTTGCCCAAGAAAATGCCGACATGAGCCGCTACCGTCCGGTTTTCGTTACTGATATATTTTGGAAAATATATCAGTAGGAAGACGTACTCGTCCTCTACCTCAATCTGGGGTAATTGGTCTTTACTGAAACACTCTTCGACTTGTAACGGGTGCAGCTTATAGGACTCTGCTAATTCGGCGAGCGTTTCGCGGCTGGGATTCTCGAGGTCGATCCAGGTCGTTCCGTGATACTCCTGTTTGCGAGCGGTGCTAGTTGGCTGATTGTTTTGATTTGCTGGCATGGTACTGCTTATCATTGCTAGGGATTATAGAGTAACTACGGGAATGTACAAAAATAAAGTAGTCGGGCACCGAGATGATCACCTGGGCGAAAACCTAGGTGGGAGTCTGCACTGAACAGCCACGGCCGTTCAAAATATTAGACTTCCTAATGATTGATATTCAGATAATCATTACCCGGCAAGGACGCTGCTGCGCCTACCCGACCGCTAATGATTATACCGCGTTTAACGTTACAATACCTGAGTAAAAGTCACAACTATGGTAACAAATTGAGAACCATATGGTTGAGGTTCCCGATGAACCCACCAAACCCACCGAGGAAAACGAGCCCCAGCACAATAACTAAGCCGTACGGCTCAATACTACGCATGAAGTCTTGGATTGGCTCCGGCGCAAAGGCGTACAGCACGCGCGAGCCGTCGAGCGGCGGAATCGGGATCATATTAAAGACGAACAAAGCGACGTTCAGCTGAGTAAACGTATTGAGCACAACCTGGGTAGTACTACCAGCCGTAGCAATGTTTGATACAAGAGCCGCTATGATTGCCAACGCTAAGTTTGACAGCGGTCCGGCGGCGGCGATCATAGCGGCGCCGTACTCATTGTATTTTACATTGCGTGGGTCGAATGGAACTGGTTTAGCGGCCAGAATTGGCGCATGTAGCACGAGTATCGTGATTATAGGCAGCGCGACCGTCATGATCGGATCGATATGGGCTAACGGATTGAAGCTCAGGCGGCCCTGACTCCGGGCGGTATCATCGCCAAGCTTGTAGCCGACGAAAGCGTGCATAAACTCGTGAATCGTGAGCGAGATCAGAATGCTGACAACGAGGACGACGATTCCGAAAATAGTAATACTGCCAAACATCCTTATTATTATATCAGTCACCCCTGTAATGCCGAAATTGGTAGCGATGACGTTTAAGCTCGCTATCAGATTGACTATCGGCGGCCTTTGCTCTACAATAACATCTTGAAACTTCATTAAACTGCAACAGCAAGGATAACGATATGCAAATTTGCGAACTCACCGGCAAAGGCAAGCAGTACGGCAGCAATGTCAGCTTCTCTCAGCGCCACACCAAAAAAGTATGGAAGCCAAATCTTCAGAAGAAGACCATCATGATTGACGGCAAAAAAGTTACTATGAAGATTAGCACCCAGGCAATTCGTACCCTCAAGAAAAAGGGTCTGCTAACTCCTGTCGAAGTTACGAAATAGTAACCCTTTACTGCTCAGCGAGACTACTCCGCGGGAGTCGTAAAAAGACCTGCCACTGGCAGGTCTTTTGTTTACAACTGATAAAGCTAAAACACATAAGCTGTATCGGTTAACTAGAGCGACCGCCAATCCGAATTCCAGCTCGTATTAATGTCTACTAGCCTTTTTCGAGCACAATCAGACTGGTACCCTCAGCAAACTCAATCGTTGAATTCGCTTTGATCTTGAGCTTGGTGGTACGGTCTTTGGGCACCATCGCCATGTCTTTGAGGGCGCTTTCTAGGTCCGACTGTGGAACTTCGTAATTCAGCGCGCTGTCGGCATAATGCGTTGGAATAACGATCTTGGGCTCGACTTCTTTAACTAAGCGCAGGGCGCCGATAGGGTCGAGAGTAAAACCGCTGCCACCAATTGGCACAAATAGTATATCGATCGTACCGATTGCCTCGAGCTGTGACGCCGAAATATCGGGGTGGACGTGGCCGGTAATCACGATACTGGTGTCCCCGATGACTAGTTTGATCATCGTGTTAGCGACGCCATTCTTAGCCTCTTCTGTATGAGCCCGCGACGGAATCCCGGTGATTGAAATATCGGCGACTTCGTACTCGCCTGGACCATCGAACACCAATTTTGCTTTGGGGTGCTTTACCTGGCGTGACGTAAAGACGGCGACATCGTCCGGCCGGGTCACGCTTTTGGCGCCTAGTGACTCAAGATTATCATCGATGACGATGCGCGTGCCCTTGTTTGTTAGTACGATGCAATTTGCACCAAAAAATTGTAAGTCCATACGTAATTTCCCCTATTGTTCTAATAAATTATGGATGTCGACAATGACTTGCTTCTTGGCCTGGCCGATGGCGGTCGCAAAGCGATCACGAATCTGTTGACGATACTGAAAGTCCGGTAAACTCATGACGGCGTAGCGAATACTCTTGTTCTCTTTGGTTTCAAGTTCATCAACATATTTTTGCAGCGCCGTCGCATTGACCTGACCAACAATGAACAAGTCGACTCCGGCTGTTTCGTCTCGGGTAAATTGTCCCGTGAGCACCGCTAGATCGATGTGTCCTACCAACTTTAAATCTGATGGGTCGAGCACTTCCTCTTCTGGAGCATCACCAGCAACAGCCAGCTTCTTTTTAATGGTCTTTTTGACACCGCCACCAAAAATAATTTGGAGTGGCTCAAAAAATTCGAACTTCTGGTTGACCTCATAGTACAATTTATTGTTGGTATTATCCGAGGTAATGATACAGACGCTTAGCAAGTTGGAAAGCTCACGGCGCACTGAGTTAATTTGTTCATCGATCTTACGAGTTATCTCACGAACATAGAATGAACGGTTAGGATTACTGTAGAAAAGTTGTAAAAGTTTGACACGTGTTTTGGATCCGAAGAGCTGTTCAATCATGTATTCATTGTAGCAATAACATTGTCAGAGGCGAAATCTTATTTGTTCAAATTCGTTGTAGCTAGTTCTACAAGGTGTTCAAAATCATATGGGGTGGAAATCCAGTGAATACTATTGCTACGTTTAAACCACGTGCGTTGGCGCTTCGCTAAATCCATGGTTGCCTTGACAATTCGGCAGCGCGTTTGCACTATGTTGGCAGTACCATTAAAGTAGTCCTGCCACTGGCTGTAGCCGATACCTTTGAGCGCCTCACAGCCCCAACCATACTTTTGTACAAGCTGACGTGTCTCCTGCTCCAGTCCGTGCGTAATCATGGTATCAGTTCGGTTCTCGATGCGATTTCGGAGCACTTCGCGCTCGGTCGTGATACCAAACACTAGCGAGTTTTCGCGGAGGGCGCGCCGACTCGGTACCGCCCCACCCGTTTCCAACAACCGGATGAGTCGGCGCTTATTGCCGGTATCGATGGCACCCAGCTCCAAGCCTTTCTGACGAATCTGAGCAAGCAGCTGATCGATTGACAGTGCATTTAATGTTTCTCGGTCGGCCCGGTCGCCGGCCGGCAAGAAGCCGTAGTCGTACAGCACGCTATCCACGTACAGCCCGGTTCCACCAACGATGATCGGTAACTTACCCCGCGCCGCAATTTCGTCAATGGTATCAATCGCTAAACGTTTAAACACGGCCGCTGTGAAATCCTCGTCCGGCCCAACGATATCTAGCAAGTGGTGTGGTACAGCCGCCTGCTCGGCGGCTGACGGCTTAGCCGTGCCGATACTAACCTCCCGGCGAACCGTCCAGCTGTCAGCGCAGATAATCTCACCGTTTAGCCGCATAGCTAATTCAATTGCCAGCGCCGACTTACCGGAGCCCGTTTCGCCGACAATCACAAGTAAAGGGGCTATCTGCATGAGTACTAGTCTAGCAGACTCGTCTGTGGCTCATCACGCTCGCGGCCAGGCGGCCACCAGATCAGTGCCTGGACAGCAACCTGATCTTTATCGTTGAACGTAAAACCCTCTTGTACAAGTACCTGCCGGTGCCCCTGCCAGCCGCCCGGATACCCGGCGGCCATGCCACCCTGCTTATTAACGACTCGTTGCCATGGCAAATCTGGGTCACCAAAATGAGCGATCCCGCCGACGATCCGCGCAGCGCGGGCGTTGCCGCACAATGCAGCCAGCTGTCCATAGGTCATTACCCTACCCTTCGGTATCTGCGAAACCAGCGCTTCGACGCGTCCACGAAAATCCAGCTCGATTGTCTCAGTATCCAAAACTTAAAGACTTCCCTCATCTTTGAACTCTCTTATTAGATCTTCGAATAGACACTCAGTCTCATTTGAGCGCTTATTAGCATCTTCAATGTCCGCTATATCGAAAAAATGAGTCACGACTTCGCTCCAGTCGCGGCAACGTGTAATGCCGGGTGGCAGCTCAACTGCTTCGTTCCAACTATAATTACCAAAAAGTACACCTTGGAGCCCCGCCGCCGAACACTCCCGTAAGTTGGTCATCGAATCATCAATCAGCGCAAATGACCCATGCGCTTGGCACACTGAGGCCTTAGTTACCGGATTGATCATCACCGGACTGTAGCCGACAAAATGCTTGCGGGAAAACGCACCCGGGAAAAATTCATCGAGCCACTCATTGGTAGCGTCAGCTTGGCGTGGATTACGGGCGGTGACAACGATTAGCTCATATGACTGGCTTAATGTCGCTATCGCCGATTGAGCCTCAGCCAACGGTTCCACTCCAACATGCCCAGCATCGGTAAAACCATACATGTGCTTGATAACTTCATCCTGCGGAATACCGAGGATCTTTTCGAACTCGTACGTCACAAAATCATTTTGCGAAATAGACGTGCCGTGAATAGCATTAAAATATTTCGTAAACTCCGGAATAAACGGAAACAGCACTTCGTCTACGTCGACAGCAATAATTTTCTTTGTCATGACAGCTCCTACAGAGAGGTTTTTAAAACGCGTGACTTAGCTTCGTTAGCGACCGTTTTAAAGAACTCGTCGAGCCCCAGCGTCGAACTGCCTTCATGAACTTCCATATCCTTACGGATCCGCGGCGTCACCCGGCCGCTCTCAATTTCTTTTTGCCCTATGACAATCGTGTACGGAATCTTGTATAGTTCTGCCGACCGGATTTTCTTACCAACCGATTCGCTAGCATTGTCGATAGTCACCCGCAGGCCCAACGATTTGGCCTGCTTCAGCACGCCGTAGGCGTAATCGACCGTGGTATCTTCCTGGTTCAGCGTAATGATCCAGACTTGTTCCGGCGCAACCCATACCGGGAATTTACCGGCGGTGTGCTCGATGTAAACACTCATAAACCGCTCAATCGAACCAAGTAAGGCACAATGAATCACCACCGGCTGCTGCTTACTGCCATCTTCGGTCGTATAGTCGAGCCCAAATCGCTCAGGAATCACAAAATCAAGCTGAATAGTGGCGACCTGGTGGTCCCTGCCGAGGGCATCGGTAGCCATAAAATCAATTTTTGGCCCATAAAAAGCGGCCTCACCAGCTGCTTCGAAATAACTCAGATCGTTCTTTTCGGCAAGAGATTTGATGAGAGTCTGCGATTCGTCCCAAAGCGCCTGTTCACCAAGGTATTTATCACTTTCATCGCGGTAGCTGAGTCGAGCATGCAGCTCCATTCCAAGCGTCAGGTACAAGCTTTTTACGTCAGCCGCCAGCGAGCCAACTTCGGCCTCTAACTGGTCAGCGCGGCAGTAGACGTGACTGTCGTCCTGCGTAATTGAGCGCACGCGCGATAGACCACCAAGCTCACCGGTTTTCTCGTCGCGGTATACCGTGGTCGTTTCAAAGTACCGCACCGGTAAATCTCGGTAGCTCTTAGGCTGAAAGGCATATATTTGGTGGTGATGCGGGCAGTTCATCGGTTTGAGCGCGAAGGCATCAGACGTTACCTGACTCTCGACCAAGAATAGCTGTTCGCCGAATTTATCCCAGTGGCCTGAGACTTTATAGAGTTCAGTTTTAGTAATATGCGGGATAGAAACCCGATCGAACCCCGATGCCAGGCGTAATGATTCAGCGAAATTGGTCAACTGCTGCCGAATAACCGTTCCCCGCGGCGTAAAGAGCGGCAGGCCGGGCCCGACTAGTGGTGAGAAAGTAAATAAATCGAGTTCCTGCCCCAACTTCCGGTGGTCACGCTTGCGAGCCTCTTCCAGCATATCGAGGTGCTGGCGAAGTTCTTTTGGCGTCGCGAAGGCTACACCGTAGATGCGCTGCATCTGTGGGTTACCCTCTTTGCCACGCCAGTAAACACCGCCGATGCGCTGCAATTTAAAAGCGCCGACTTTACCAGTCGATTCGACATGTGGCCCGCGGCAGAGGTCGGTAAACTCACCGTTCTTATAAAAGGAGACATTTTCTACCTGAGCATCGCCGCTAGCAATCGTGCCGAGCTCATCGGTGCTGAGATCTTTGGCAACGGTAGTACCAGCGCGCTTGAGGTCATTGAGCAGTTCAACTTTGTACGGTTGCTGCGCGTTCTGGGCCCACGCAATCGCTTCGTCAACCGGTTTTTCAAATTGCTCAAAGACATCATTAGCTCTAATGATGGCCTGCATTTCAGCCTCGATTTTCTTGAAATCGTCTTCGGAAATCTTGTCGGCACCAAGGTCAATGTCGTAGTAAAAACCGTTTTCGACGACCGGACCCACGCCGAATTTGGCATCTGGCCACAGCCGCTTAATGGCCGTTGCCATGATGTGCGCCAGGCTGTGGCGCATTGCGTAGAGCTTATCTGGTTGGTTCTGGTCGGACATTTCGGCTACGGTTCCCTTCGGTTAAATACAAAAAAAGACGTGATTCGTATTAAATATTCTCGCAAATATATTTAATACGAATCACGTCTCGGTCCGCTTCGCGGAGGTTCCACCTCGACTTTTACTCTTGCAACAGACTTTTCGTCAGTCGTTACCACTTGTACGAAGCTCCTCGGTTGGTGATTCCGGATCAGTGCTTAGGTACAGTTTACTACACTTTTGGCTGATCAAGAAGTCGTTGTGCAAAACTCTTCAACATCCGCAGTGTATCAGGGGTATACTGCGTAATACCGACACTATTCAGATAATCTACTTCTTCGCGGCTAATAGTGTCTAGATAGTTGATGAGTCGCTGTGGATTGTCGTACCATTCCAGCTTAGCGCTTTTCAATTCAGCCCCAATAACAGCCGACATCGTAATCTTTATAGGATCGTCAGCCCTTAGCTTGTCCAATTTGTCATATAAATCGGCTTTGTCATGCGTGCCTAAGCGTGGCTGCAATGACATCTCCATCTGTGGTTTTAATGATCCCGGCAAAGATTCAACACGCTGCAGAACTGGAATAATAACGTCAGCTTCATAGGCGTCTATACTACTCGCATCATTCACTTCAGCAACTTCATGTTGCTCTACTGTATACTCGCGGAACGATGGAGTCGCGTCAAGATAGAATCGCTGCCTAGTTTTACTATCCAGGTAACTGACTTGGGCGTGCCCTGCGGCGTCTATTTTACTTGCTCCCGGCAACAGTACTTTACCGGTTACAACTTTGGCACTTCCTGGTTCGACTGCATCTAATAAATCGGTAAGCAATTTTGCTGCACCAGTACATTGCATCTGCAATCGGCCGTTCAAAATACTGACTCCTGGATTACCCTCGATGGTTTCGCTAGCCTCATTGAATGAATAGTCCCCGAATTCTCTGATTGTCGCAACAAGTTTTGCCACGGTGAGCCCAGACTTGCTAAGAGCACTGGCTAACCCAGGTATGTCTAGACGTTCAACCGCCTTAAGTAGTTTAGCTTGAGCTTCAAAATCAATAGCGACAGTAGCTTCGCGGTACGGATCATCAGCCATTCGTGAGTATTCAGCAGTACCGGTCGAGGTATTAAGAGAAATCATCCGATAGCCATTGATTCGTGAGGGCTTTGCGCCCGTAAAATGAACTCGTAAATCCGTTTGGGAAGTTGAATCAGCATGCATGGGTTCTAACGGGTACTTTCCGAGCAGGCGAAGCGCATTGTCTTTGTGCTTACCAAAACGTTCAACGGTAGCCAGCGTGACCGCCTTATCTCGTTCGTACGTTGCACGCTCCACGATTGTTGGCGAATCAATGATACTATCGCTGGCCGATTCGCTTGTTGCTGTCATTTCGTAATTAGCATCGTTATAGGCAGATCCTCTAGGGAAATTAAATGCCGGCAAATCATAACTGAAATTAAGCTTATCGACAATTGGTACTTTTGCTAATATCTGTCGCCTAGTAACTAAACCTTTAACGTCATCATTCATGTATTCTAATTTATTTATACTCCATGGAAATAGTTCACGACATATTTCATCGAGTCTAGTACTCAGCGGCATCGACTGATCTTTGGAAAAAACACTGGAGATTACTTTTCTAATAAGCCTGTACGGATCGTATATATCAACACCTTTATTTGGGCATAAATCGTCGATAAGCTTTTGAACATAATTAGCTTGTGGTGTTCCATTTCTTAAATCTACTAGGTTATGTTGTGATGTGGCACCATCATAGTCATTCAACTCATAAACAGCCGCTTCAAAATAACTTCTGAGCGCCAAAACTTCATCTTCTGGATTTTTTATACCTTCTCTCACTGTCGCATCGTCTAGCAACAATGCATGCCTGCCTAGTTCCTTGAGTGCATTTGCGTGGTAACGCAAATTACTAGTTTCCAAAATCCCATGCTTGGTCTTTATCTGGCCAGTCATCGATGCTAATTGTGCTGATTTTTCGAAAGGTGTTAGTGATCTATCGGTAGGTTCAGACGTGGGATTCAAGAATCCATAGAAAAATTGCATTGGCGGAGATAGTCGTACCGCTTTAGCGAACTCTTCACGAATTGCACCGTATTTGTGCTGTCGCTCTTGGCCTATGTCACGAGCTACATGGACTAAGCCATTATCTTGAAGCAGATGTAGCACTATTTCAAAATCAGATGGTTTAGTAACAGTTACGGTGTCAACTAATTTATAATCACCGTTTTGATAAAGTATGCCGTTGCGATCGCTATGAGTTTGCAGTGCCATATCCTCAGGTAACGATATACCTTTATCACCAAATAGCACCCAATCTATTTTGCTGGCGACTGATCGTATTCTTGGATATAGGGCAGGAATTCCACATTCAGCTTCGGTAATTGCTACCGCTATGTCGTATCTAACTTTGTAATCCGCTTTGTGCTCAGGATTGATTTCCCATGCTTGCTCAAATTCTCTTATGGCGGCTTCATAGGTAAGAGCAAGTGACTGCTCCATAGGCTCGGGAACGGCAGTTAGCCCCTTATGCAAGCGAAATTGTTTTTCATTTTCGCTAGCTTGTTATCTAAGATGACGTACTATCGGCTGTCCCTCTGAATTAAGGTGAGCGTTACCAAAACCCGGTGACGCGTCTGGATTTGCATGTTCAAAAGATACCATATCTTTACTATTATGCCACTTATACTTTTATTTATCAATAGCCTACCGAAGTTAAGTCAAATAAAAAGGATTGAATGATCTCGCAAATGCATTCAATCCTTGTTTACCGTCAAAGTTTGACGAGAAAAACCATTCTCGGCAAAACTTCGCCTCACAAGTACTATCATAGCAGTAGTAGCATTATATGGCTAGTATATAAATGCTGTATTTCGTACATATCAACATGGGGATAACTTATTTTCCGTGACGTCATATTTGATATAACTATTTCCCTACCGGTTACAGTGAACCGCTGACCGTCGTTTTATTGTGCGACGTAGTGGTTATGGTTTGACCAGTGTTCATATGTCGCTGATGTTGCATAATTTTGCAGTCCAGCTTCAGCCTAATGCTTTTGTTTCATTAAGCTTCTTAACGGTTCTGCCACGAATAGCGTAATAAATGGCGATATGGGATGCAGTCTGGCAGTCTTTTCCACTGCTGCGTGCTCGAAATACGCTGTACTTTTTCTGCGCGCGACCTCATTCCACCACACCTATCCATTTGTTTTGCTCACTCACTAGGTTCGGATCCTATACCCGCGGCAAAAAAAATACCCCTCTTCGAGGGGTATTTTTTTTGGTGGGCGATATAGGATTCGAACCTATCACCTCCACAACGTCAATGTGGCGCTCTAGCCAAATGAGCTAATCGCCCTTGCAGGCTGGACTTGCATAACTATAGCGGATAGACCCCTGTTATGCAAGACCAAAATTTGCTGCTCACCCCTGTTAAGAGCATAAGCATAATAGACCTAGGGCTTGACTCAAATAGCATTAGCGAGTAACATTGATAAGTTAAACAAAGGGATTTGGTGAGTACCAAAAAAACAAGTGTTTTAGACACATTCCAGTTGTTTTACGAAGAATTAGCTTCGAAACCAACGAATCGCATCCGCCGCATGCGCACTAGTTAGCAGCTAGCCTCGCAACCGTAGCGGAAACGATTTGAAACCAGGCCTTCTCTAACGAGAAGGCCTTTTCTTTTACCCACAGTTCTATGCATTTATCCACTAGCATTTTTAATAGCTATATGACAATATGTAGTCATGGTTTGTGTACTATGTAGCTCCGAAACGCAGGTTATCAACTCCCGCCCCCAGAAAAGCCTGAATCAGGTCTGGCGTAGGCGTAAGTGTCTCAATTGCGCATTTATCTTCAGTACGCATGAGGTCGCACAATACGATTCAATTTGGACTGTTACGAGTAGCAAGCATGTCGTAGCGGCATTCAGCCGAGATAAACTGCTCCTAAGCATTTATAAGAGCTGTCAGCACCGCGATACGGCTCTGGTGGACGCTGGTGGCCTTGTCGGCACTATTATCAGCAAACTACACCAGTCGGCGCATTCTAACGTCATAGATGCCCGCGTAATCGTTCAGACGACCGAGATTGCGCTTAACCGGTTTGATAACGCTGCTAGCGTGCACTACCGGGCTTTTCACCGAAAATAATCGTTATTCGCCTGGGTTGGCATCAGAGCTGATGACTTTACCGCTGTCGCTGACGACGGCCTTTTCGGTAACGTCAAATTTGCTGAGGTAGCGCTTGAACATCAAGCGAGTCTGCGAGTTCAGAGCTGCCAACGAACCATAGGCGATGCTGGTAACCGGCAGGAATACCCACTGCACGAGCATGAGGATTGAGCGGTGGCGTTTGTAGCGAGCTGGCCGCGGTGGTAGCGTGATCAAACAGACGTAGAGCGAGGCAAACAGGCCGATGATGCCAATTCTTTGAATATTACTGACAATAAGCGGCAATTCATTAGCGGCGAAGTTCTGCGGATGTAGTAATGGCGGGATGAAAGCCGCGAAATAAATCAGCAATGTGCCGGTTGCCCAGGTGACGTGGCCTTCGAGCGTACGTAGGAATTTAAAAGTAACATCAACTTTCGATATGGAGTTCTTATGGTAGAAGCCCTTGCTGGCAATGTAGGCGACGTCTGAGGCGCCGTATGTCCAACGACGAAGCTGGATGAACTGCGCCCGCAAGGTGCGAATGTAGCCGTCGGCTAGCACGGCGTCCTGATAAATTGGGATACTTAGTGGATAGACCAAGTACTTACCGTCGTGATGGAAGTACGATCGCCAGAAATGATGGCCGTCTTCGACAATCGTTCGAACGCTCCAAAAATTCATGTCGATCAGGGCGCGCATGCTTTGAGCATGGGCCGAAAAGTTGCGGGCCAAATGCGGTCGCTGCGTCGCTACTAAGTAGAATATATTGTTACCGGTGGCGATGACGCGCATTAGTGTTGGGGCATCCCAGATGTTATTGGTAAACATCGGCAGCGGCTGGTACGACGCGTTCAACGGGTCGGGCACGACACAGTACAGGTAGCTCAATGCCGCAAAATAGCGCTTATCAGGGCGATTGTCGGCGTCAAGCGTCGTTACTATGACGCGGGCTGGGTCAATCTTCTTAGATTCCAGATATTTTTGAAGCGCCCGTCCGGCATGAGTAATGTTGCCACCCTTGCCAATGATCTCACCTGGAATATCTGCCGGATGTTTGACGGCCATGGCGTGCTTGAACTTAGAACCGTACAATTTAACGAGCTCTAATACTCTATCTTCGGCAACTTTACCGGCTCGGCCTTCATAGGCGAACACTAAAATCATTTGTTTGGGGTCATATTCAGAGCTCAGCACAGATTGAATAGTCGGTTCCAGCACTTCCCTGGTTTCATTGACGGTAGCAATAATAATGGCATGCGTCAGTTCGCTTGGCCGAATCGTTTCGGGGTAAGCTTGAGCCCGGGCAACCGTTGCGCAATGCCAGTTTGGCCGTTCGACGGCCGCATCGGTCACTTTGCCAGCTTCCAGGTCGCCGAGAAGCGCTAACCAGTCAATCTTGAGATGTTTCTTCATCGTAAAGTAGCCACTAAGCGCCCGGGTGCTAAACGCGATCGATCGAACGAAGTAAATAAGCAGATATAGCAGGATAAAAAACACCCCGGCCGTGACATTGATCAGGCTCAGAATCAGCGGCAATGCTAGCAAGGTGTAGCTGAGGGCGCCGGGTAAAATCTCAAAGAACCGGTAATGCCCTTTGCGATCTTTTTCGAATGGAATTTCAATATCTATCATCAATGAAGCTCGAGCAACGCGTTACTTACGATGATTGTCAACACTAACAGAAGTGAGCCGAGTGACAGAATTGCAATGGCTGTCGGCCGGTTAACGCGGTAAATACGAATCGCCAAGATAGAATGAACCGCTAACACGATAAAAGCAAAGCCGATAAAACTCAAAATCTCGATGACGCTACCAGTTTGATAAGCACTAATGCCAAGTGTCGGATGATATTTGACGATATAAGCGCCACTCCGGCCACTGTTAATTCGAATCAAAATCTCAATTGCAGCGAACAGCGCCAGAAAAGCGTTTATACTGAGCAGTAGGAGCACTACGTGATCTTGGAAGAACTTCTTTGGGGCAGCCATGATGTTACGTCTATTGTATCATTTCATCTGTGAATCGCCGTACTTGCATACAAAATGTATTAGTTTGACCGCAACCGCACCGGTTTTGCTATAATACGGGCTGGCTAGCATATATTACCAGCAATACCGTTAGTCGCGCGCCACCTTAGCTCAGTTGGTAGAGCACCTCATTCGTAACGAGGAGGTCGCCGGTTCGATCCCGGCAGGTGGCTCCAAATTCCTACGCTCTATGCAACACCGGGCGTAGGAACAAAGTTCTTCCGCGGGTGTCGTATAACGGCTATTATGTAGCCTTCCCAAGGCTGAGACGCGAGTTCGACTCTCGCCACCCGCACCAACCATAAGCATCTTATGAATATATGTTACAGTCTATTTAAGAAAAATGACTCAAACGGCTTTGGATTGCTTCCTGTCATAATAGCCGTACTTTTGACAGGGCTTATTTGCACATCAGGCTGGTTAATACATAAATCAGGCCACGCTAGCAATAAGCCATTGATGACCGTTACATCGAGCGGAGGAAATTGTTTCAATGCATGCAACTTCCATCATAATAGCCTCTATAATGACGGATACTTTGAGGACCATAAAAAGCTCAGTAGTTCCGAGGTCGCCACACTTAAAAATATTATTAAGAACACAGATTTTACTAAATACGGTCCCAATCCGCACCCCCAATGCTCGTCATTTAGTGATGGATCAGACGAGACTTTGCTTTTCCCTCAAAAGTACGGAGAAGAAACTTTCACACCATGTATGCTCAATATACCGACCAATGATACAGCCTATGCATATATTGACAACTTACTTCAAACGCATTACGTACAAAATAACTGAAAATAGTCCGGACCTCAAATAGAACGCTGCACCATATCAAGCTGAACAAATTGAATATACAAATGGTACGATGACTGTATGAGTAACGATTATCCCTATAAATCGCAACTAAAACAGCAGCTCAACGGGATTGATCATAGAATTTAGCAGCGAGAAAACCTTCAAGACGCAGTCGACTCAACCAGTAAGCCCATCATTGAGATTGGCGGGCCTACCCAAGATGGTTTTTTCTTCGTAGACGGCATCAAACTTGTGAGTGCACCTATCATTACTAATATCTCTCATAATCCATTGCCATTTAGTTCTGATGCGCAGACGTTAGCAAAGCAAGTAGACCAAGTATTTGATGCGACAAAGATGCCCTTTACGGATGGCTCCGTTGGCATTTTTCTGATGGCAGCAATGTCTATTTCAAGTGATTGGTGGATTGAACTTCAGGATGCTGAGAAAGAAGAGGCTGCGTCAAAGTTCGAAGCAGAGTTCGTAAACGCTAAGTTTGAGATGGGTCAAGTCGCTGCAGGGATTCAAGACCCTCAAGACGTTAAAGATGCCCAAAGGGTCAAAATATACGTAGAAATTGCCCGGTGTCTTACTAGAAACGGGTTATTATTCACAGATGGATCCATAGAAGAGATATCGATATTAAAGCGAATGGGATTTGAACTGATTGCATGCGTACAGATCGCTGAGAAATACGGTATCAGCTATGAATTTGTTGTAAGAAAACGGTTCTAACCTGTTTAATGATACTACGCCAATTCTGTACGTCGCACTATGTGAGCAATGGCGCGCAGTCTTAGTGTTATTTGATACTAATTTTAAACATTTAAACTACGCTAATTTGAACCTAAAGTATCTCGCGAAAATAGACTTGTCCTAACCTCATACATTGCGGCAGCATTTCTTACAACCACACAAGCTGCACTTACACTGTGCGCAAACGCTTGATGTTTTTTGTTTGGTAGCCAGGTCGCTTGTACGGCCGAGCTACGTTTGTAAGTGGCGGTAAATTCGTTTCGTCGTCACCGCGAGATTTACTAAGCTGATAAACCATGTTCCCCATCTCATTCTCGAAACCGTAATCAAGTGAGCTGTGAGCCCCTGTTATATGAGCCTGCGCGTCTGGTGCATCGTTAGCGACAAAGTAGGTATTAACCGGCAGTACCATTTCGTCACCTCTACTAGTGTTCGCCAAAATACCCGTTTCTAGACGTTCCTTGGACGCCGCAATCAGCTGAACGCTCAATCTATCAGCATATTTCGGGTACGCTGCAAGTACGGAACTGCCAGCGTCACGAAGTTGCATTCCGCTACTAGTCCAATCATCAATAAGTAGCAACCGCAACGATTCGTTACCCGCTTCAAGCTCGCTCGGTTCGAGTACTAAGCGGCCTTTAAAAGCCTGTAATTCTTCGTCACTGAAATTACCAAGTATTTTATCGAGCGTGTACGAATCACTCTTCATAACTCCACTACGAATCTTTCCTGCAATCGCGCAAATTTGTAGTTGCTTATCAACGGTCAACTGGCCTTTCCAATCTTCGGCAATTGCAGCGGTAGCTTCGTTGTATTCACGCTCGCCGATGAACGTCAAACCTTCCAACATGGATGTGGCTTTTATAGCTGGCTTGCCGCCATCTTTAAGCGTGGCAGTTTGGCTAAGAAAATCATACAAACCTTGCAGTGCATCGTGCTCGGTGAGTGATACTGCCTTGGACTGATCTAAGTGAGTGCCGCGTGCAGCTTTCTGGTTCGGAACATAGTGCACAAGATTTATGCGTGAAGTGTCGGCTATCTGCTCAAGAAAATTAGGTGCATTTTTTACGTACTCGCCATTACGCAACTCTGTAGTCTCAGCAATTTGATCTGCTTGGAATGTCAAAAGCGGGTCTAATGCATTACGCAATGTTAACGCTCCTATAGCTAGCAGATGATCTGACTGCAACGCCTCTGCCGAGAGATTTTGTTCTAGAGTTGGTGAGTTTGATGATATATTCGCTACTGACATTTTTTATTTCTATCGTTATAACTTATCATATTTTAGCTATATTGTCAATTTATCACACCATCGTGCCGGGCTGATGCTCTTAGCTACAACTATTAAGTTGACTATTCAGTTTCCCGGGCGTCGTCGCGAATTTCGCCAACCAATTCTTCGAGCGCATCTTCTAAGGCGATCAGACCGAGTGACTTGCCTGTTCGATCGGTAACTTCCGCCAAGTGCGAGCCAGAGCGCTGCATCGTCACAAGCACTTCGCGCAGGCGTCGGTTGTTCCGGATCACCGGGAGCGGGCGGAAATCTTTGCGGGCGACCGGCAAGTCCATTTCGTCAGCATCGAGACCCAACATGTCTTTGAGATGCACGTAGCCGATCATTTTTTTGCGGTTATTGCGGATTGGAAAACGCGAGAATCCGGTTTCGGCTGCCATTTGTTCGATTTCGCGCGGCGTCACTTGCGGCGACGCGAATACCAGCGTTTCGGTTTCTAATAGAATCGATGCGGCAGTTTTTTTATCAAACCCGAGTGAGCCTTTTAGTAATTGTTGTTCATCTATACTTAGCAAACCCTCGCGGTGCGATTCATCGACAAATCCAGCGACTTCATCCTGTGTAAACGAACTGTTGACTTCAGTCTTTGGTCGCACGCCGAGTATACGGGTTACCCCGTTTGCCAGCAAATTCAATAACATGACAATCGGATAAAATAATTGCATCAGCCAGTACAGTGGTGGTGTTAAAACTAATGCCACTCTCTCAGGCAGCGCTAACGCCACGTTTTTCGGAATCATTTCACCGAACACAACGTGCAAATACGTCATTATACTAAGAGCAATGAGGATAGCCAGCGGGTGCAATAGCACGTCCGGAACGTTCAAAATATCAAATGGGTGTACGAGTAGCCGAGCAATTAATGGCTCACCGATCGCACCAAGTGCTAGTGAACACAATGTTACGCCAAGCTGAGCAGTCGCTAGCATGATTGATACTCGCTCCATAGCTTTGAGCGTAATCCGAGCGGCTTTTGAGCCGTTAAGTGCCCGTAGCTCGATGATGCTGCGACGCGATGAAACCAGGGCAAATTCGGCGGCCACAAAAAACGCATTAGCAGCAATCAACAGCGTAATAGCTACATAAACTCCGTAGCTCATTCCTAGGTCACCTCTGGCTTAACCGTTATGAGCATTCGGATTCGATCGATTCGGCGGCCGTCCATTCGTTCAATCTCCAGCCGGACTGTCATAGTGTCATTGGTAGGATTGAGCGCTTCGATGTCGACGCTTTCGCCGACTTTTGGTAAGTGGGCTAGCCGGTCGATAAATAATCCACCGATCGTTTCGTATTCACGGTCTTCGGGCAAAAATATACCTAAATCTTGACCAATCTCGTCTGGGCGTAGTAAGCCAGATAGGATCCACCCACCGTCGCTACTTTTACGAATCAGCGTGCGCGCTCTATCGTGTTCGTCATAGACTTCGCCGACCAGCTCTTCTATAAGATCTTCGATCGTAACGATGCCGTCCGCGCCGCCAAATTCGTCGATAATTACTGCCATTTGTAAGCCGCCTTTGCGCAGTTCGCCGAGTAGCGGATCGAGTTCTATACTCGATGGCAAAATAATAAGCGGCTGCATGACCGATTCGGCTGATGTTGTCTCGCGCTCGGCTTCCGGTACGGCAATTACTCGCTTGATGTGCAGCATGCCAACCGCTTCGTCGAGCCCCGAGGTTACGACGGGAAATCGTGAGAAGCCAGTTTTTTTGGCCAGTTCGATAACATCGTCGATCGTATCATCGACCTGCACCGTTTTGACACGAATCCGCGGCGTCATAACATCGAGCGCCGTGAGATCACCAAAAGCTAGTGATCGTTGCAGCATCTGAGCAGTTGCCTCCGACAATGTGCCCTTGGCGGCCGATCGACGCACTAGTGACGCCAATTCATCAGCCGATCGTGCCGAGGCTAACTCCTCCTGAGCTTCTAATCCGAATTGTCGCAAGACAATGTTGGCGTTAGCGTTCAAAAATCGAATCGGCCAAGCCATGAACCGGGTAAAACCACGATGAATACCCTGCACCGCTTTCGCCGTGCCAAGTGGCCGGGTAATCGCTAAGTTTTTAGGGACAAGTTCGCCCAGCACCATGGTCAGGATGGTTGCCAGTGTCACGCCGAGCACGACCGCCACCGATGACAGCGCCGTATTACTCAAACCGAAAATTGATAATGGATGTTTCAGTAACCCAGCAAATACTGGCTCAGTTAAGAAACCAATCGCCAAGTTGGTCAAAGTTATGCCAACTTGCGCACCGGATAGCTGCGTCGATACACTTTTGAGCGCCAATCCAACGCCCGCAGCCTTCTTGTCACCTTTGGCAGCGTACTTATCAACCGTTGACCGATTAACCGTCAAAAACGAAAACTCAGCCGCGACAAATACACCACACAAAATAATTAGGGCGAAGCTGATAACAATAAGGAACAGTTCACTCATCTAGTAGTACTACTGTATCGAGAACCGAGCCAATTCGCAACCGAACTTACAAAATTTTGTGCATTGTATTATCATTTGCCGTTCCGAGCCGGAATTCGTAATCTAATCGATGATAAAATCCGACAGCACCGGTTTTGGGATAGAGCACAATCTCAGATATACCGTGGTCAAAAGCGATTTTCTCAATTTCAGTAATAATTGCTCGCCCGATACCCTGGCCGCGCGCCGACTTGGCAGTTGCGATGTCCTCAAGCATACCGGTGCCGTCGTAGTTGTCATGCAGTGACCCAATGCCAAGTACGACACCTCGATTATCAACTGCAACCAGCATTGCAGCTCGGCGTTCGACATCCTTGACGGTATATTCACTATGGTGAGCTAAATATTCTTCTTCATAAATCTCGGCTGCCACTAATTGACCGACCTGAGCAACTCGTAAATCGCGAGCGTTAGGTAATAATTGCTCAATATTGAAATTTGTCATCACAATAATTTAGCACATCGATGCAGTGAGTCAAGGGCAAGTTTAAAGGTTTGTGCCGATAACGGCTTGGCGAATACAATAGTATTCGAGCGACGAGAATTTATTGCAATTCCTTTGACATCGGCCGTCACAACAATGGAATAATGCATATTATTCTGATTCATTGACTGGTTTACCGATTCAATTTTTTGAAATGCACCAGCTAATACTCCTCCGTAATCAATTGAAAGTACAAACTACTTATTTGATTGCTATTAAATTTGCGGACACGTTGACGTGTTAGTTATTAAGCTGATTTGCAGAACAACAAACTTACATGGAATAAAGTTAAATATTTAACTCCTTAAAGAACTTGAGCATAGTATTATTTCTGTATAAACAAGTTAAAAAGTTTTACTAATGATCAGGAGTATCGTCGTGCCACCAGTAAAACTACTGCAAACCATTTACAAATTCCGCAAATTGATAACAATATATGTCGTAGGTGAAACCGCATTCAAAATTTTTGGTAAAAGATCAAACAAACAGTCGAAAAAGGCCGAGAAAAGAATAAAGGATTAGAGGTGCGCAATGTTCCGCTATCATAAAGTATAGAGCCATGACCATTACTGAAATCCTGGCTAAAATAAACGGCCAGCGTTCCAAAATCAAACTTGTGATGCTCGGTATATCATTAGCTGTGTTCCTGATAGGGGTTGCTCTATATCTTGGGTCGTTAGCGTTTAATGAGTTACCAGTATCAGCGCGATTTGTACCGAATTCGGTGTTGATGGCAATAACTCCTGCTCTGTCTGTACTACTGGTGTATGAATTATTTGTGTTGATATTGTCAGTTCAAGATACACTCGTCACATTTATCCGACACTTATTTGAAGTGGTATCACTGATAGTGATACGTGATATGTTCAAAAGCCTAGAACAACTTTCTAGTAACCCTGACACAAGATTATATATTGAGTTTGGCGTAATCGCTATAGGTAGTTTAGTGGTCTATTTCCTGGTGGAAGTTTTGGAGCGAATCGAAAATAATTTTATTAGCATGAGCTTAGAAATTAAAGATTCGCCGAAAAAGAGTGCCCTACTAGCATATGTCAAAAATTATCTTGAGCTACTGCTAATATTAGCATTTTTGGGGTTATCGCTGTACCAAGGTATAGCCTGGCTGGCTGGCGTTCACGGAACCGGCTACAACACGGCATTTCTCAATATTGCATTCTCTGGGGTGATATTTTTCAACTTTATACTACTATTTTTATCGTTGTTCGCTACTGACAATTACGAAACGTTATTCGAATACTCATCGCTAGTTTTAGCCTCCGCTATCGTACTGATTGCATTACCTAAAAATCCACTAATTTACGTACCATTGATCATTTCGGCGCTGCTATTCGTCATCATAACTATGCTGATGCACGGCTTTGCTCGTGGCCAGAGTCTAGGTAGCCTATTCCGACAAATTAAGCATCGCTAACGCACTTTGAGTAGTAGCAAAGTTCATAGATATTTCTTAAAACATTCGACAACTGGCTTGAGTAGCATGTACATCTTGTTAACGAGTCGTACTGCCTCGTTTTTTGGGAAAAGATGTATAAATGCCTGGGCATATACAGCGTCATACGTTTCATTAAAATCTATTTCGGCAAAATCTCCAACGATAATAGTTGCATCAGGATTTCTAGCCACCGCATAGGCCGCCATTTTCGGCGAGAGCTCTATGCCGCTCGCTTCGAATCCGAGTGCACGAAAGTTCTTCAGCTCTTGTCCGACTGCACAGCCGAGCTCAAGTATAGATTTTCCTGTTGTCAAAAGCTTCGTAAACCGCTCTACTCGTTATTTGCTACTTGCCGAGCGTACAGCAGCACGTTCTTCGTACTCACTGGCGACCGTTTCATAAACGGCTTTATGCGCAGCTGCGATAGTGTGAATATCATC
>JACMPL010000024.1 GCA_014377525.1 Candidatus Saccharimonadota bacterium | reverse complement strand
TTGGACTTTATCGGTTACATTTGCAGGTCGCTTGTCAGCGTATAGGCAAAACTCTATAGATGCAAAATCTACAGATCGCGTAAGCCTCATCAAGGAACTTGCTGCAAAGTTTGCTCCTAAAGAGTCTTACGCACTAGCTGCCTAGTTTATAGGCAGCAATGCTATCAATGACTCCGGATATTTGAAACGCGTTTTATATCTTCTGGACGCTCGAGCGGTTTTATTCTAGCCGTTCGCTAAGACTAAGAATTGCTGACGCGGAATGTTTGTTTGTTTAAATCACCACGTCAAAAGACAGTAAAACAAACTATGCCTGTAGAAAATGTGCCAAAGATAAACCGGCGGACGCGGGGGCGGTACCCGCCAGCTCCTCCAAAAAAGCTCGACGATCGTCGAGCTTTTTTCGTGCCATTAATCGCTGCAACTATTTACGTTGTCGTTCTGGGTTACGAATCGTGTTACTTTTCTTAGCGAAGTATTTATCAACTAATAGTTTTGCAATAAAGCTACCTAGTGCTGCAAAAACTAACGCTCCTACAATGTCGCTTAAGTGGTGTACACTGGCGGCCATGCGCGCGCCACCGACTGCTATAGCTATCAGCAATAGAATTATGCCAATCTTGCGTGAATAATATAATGCGGTGAATGCTAGGAGCCCACTGAGTAGCGTATGGTCAGATGGGAAGCCATTGGTTCTTGAGTGTCCAAAGAGCGGCACAAAATTTCCTTGCACGAACGGTCGTGGATTATTATACAGGTGGCTTCCAATCTTCGCCAAAACGAGGGTGATTATACCGCCAGCGATTACATGTAGTATGATTGCTTTTCTAATCTTGGGATCTACTCTGTAAAGTAACAGACCAAAACCTAAAACCGATAAAACAATTACGTATTCGGCAATAATTTTGATCAATTCATTCATTCGTGTTCTCCCTACGAGCTTTAAAGTATTTAAGTGCAACCGGTAATATCGATATGACGACAATGAGTAAAATGATCGGCAGTAGATACTTATCAACACTGGGTATCGTTCGACCAAGTGTGTAGCCGAGGATAGGAACTAGTATGCCCCACAGTAGGCCACCAATAAGGTTATATGTTACAAAGGTTCGATAGGGCATTTTGCCGACTCCGGCGATTATCGGTATAAAGGTACGCACGCCAGGGATAAATCGGGCTAAGATAAGTGATTGGGCGCCCTGTTTTTGGAAAAACTCATGAGCTTCTTGGACTCGTTTTGGTGAGAACATAACAGATTTTTTGCGGGTAAATAAAGCTGGACCTAGCTTTCGGCCGGTCAGGAACCCAACGTTGTTGCCGAGTATAGCGCCAACTACGGCGACGCCGATCAATCCAAAGATCGAAAGATGATGCTGTGAAGCTAGTAACCCAGCAGCAAAGAGTAGGCTATCGCCCGGTAGGAAGAATCCGAAAACGATGCCTGATTCTGCGAAGACGGTCAAGAATACGCCCATATAACCAAAATTCTGGATAAGTGCAGTTGGATTTAACAAATCGTGGAACATTTAGATTAGTATAACAGTTCTTACATGGAAATATACTGAGAGCCGCTGTAACGTTATCGATAGCTTATGTACTGAATTAGTAGGGTTTAAATCTAAAGTTATACGCTACTTTATCAAAGTTTAATTAAACTTTTAGATTGGCATTTGATATTATGATATGATGAAAAATCAATCAACGCCACATGCTGAAGCTCATAAATCTAACCGTGGTAACTGGCTTCGAGCGGCTGTACTTGGGGTTAACGACGGTATCGTCTCGACGTCTAGCATTATGCTTGGCGTGCTGGCGGCAAATGGTAGTTCATCGGCCATTTTGACGGCAGGTTTCGCCGGACTATCGGCCGGAGCGCTTTCCATGGCAGCCGGTGAATACGTTTCGGTGAGCTCGCAGCGCGATTCGGAAATAGCCGATATTGAGATTGAACGCCGCTCACTACACGAAAATCCAGCCGAAGAATTAGAGGAATTGACGCAAATCTACGTTAAGCGCGGGCTCGACCATAAGTTGGCGCAACAAGTCGCCAAGCAACTCCACGACCACGACGCCCTGTCGGCACATGCCCGCGATGAAATTGGTTTCGACCATGAAGATTTGGCTAATCCGCTGCAAGCTTCGATTGCCTCGGCGTCGGCCTTTTCGCTGGGCGCCGCGGTACCGATTGTGGCCGCACTTCTGTTCAAGGGCACAGCCGGCGAATATGCGATTATTATTTCGTCGCTGGTCGCATTGACTATATCCGGCGCGGTTGGAGCCTATATAGGCGGTGGTAATAAATTTGTAGCGGCGGGACGCGTACTAGTCGGTGGTGGCGCCGCCATGGCCGTTACGGCAGTTATCGGACACTTTGTCGGTAGCGTTGTTTAATCGTCTAGGAATCGTTTATTGCTCTTCTTTCTATGGCGATTATTTTGCGGGTTGATTCGAGTCTTTAGTATTTTGAGTTCGCTGCTCATTTTTAAGAAATTACGATAGTGTGCGGTATCGAGCTCAGTTGATTTGAGAGCAGCCTGGATAGCGCAGCCAGATTCGCCACTGCCATGTTTGCAGTTACTATATTTACAGTGCGCCGCAAATGCGAAGACGTCTTCGAAGGTTTCGTCCAAGTCTTCCTCGTCGCCCCAGAGTTGTAATTCACGAATGCCTGGCGTGTCGATGAGCATGCCACCGCCTATGAGTGTAAATAATTCGCGGTGGCTAGTGGTGTGGCGGCCTTTTTGGTCATGTTCTCGAACCGCACCAACTTTTTGGATGTCGCTACCAAGCAAAGCGTTCGTGAGTGTAGATTTACCAACTCCGGAAGATCCGAGTAATACGGCAGTTTCGCCCGGTGCAATTACCCGAAGAATTTCTTCGGCTCCATCGCCGTATAGGGCGCTGCAGACGATGTACTCGACGTTAAGCGGCTCGACCTGGTCGATGTAATGGTTGATGTCGTCGACAGCTTGATCGGCCTTATTGAGAACGACGACCGGTCGTATATGGCTCAGGCTAAGCTGGTACAGGTAACGTTGCAGGCGAGCGGCGTTAAAATCATCATTCATGGCTTGCAGCACAAATGCCACGTCGACATTGGCTGCCATGACTTGCTTAAGCGTTTTGCTACCCTTGGCTTTACGGGCAATATCGCTCCGTCTGGGCAAGACAGCCTCTATGACGGCGCTTTCGGTCTCGAACATTTGGACGGCGACCCAATCGCCGACTTTTGGTAGGTCAGCGGGCGCAGCAGCATGGAGTAGGGCACCGGAAAGTTCGGCGTTTTTAAGTTCTGGTGTGGCGAGTTTTAGCATCGAGCCGTAATCGGCTAGTACTCGAGCTGCCACTAGTTGTGGCTTGTCGAGCGCGGCGAGTCCCGCGGCAAAGTGTTCGTTCCAACCGTAATCTGTTAGTGTCTGCATGCAGTTAGCTTACAGGATTACTGCTCGCTTAGCACTGCGCCTTGCGTTCGGCCATGGTCAGTGTCGCGGTCATAGTGCTGATTACTAGCATCTAGTTGGGTGATAAGGGCATCGGCCCGCTGGGTAGCCAACTGAGTTACCATGCTACAATCGGCTGATGGCAAAGCCTGTAGCGTCGCCTGCAAGGCCGTTCCCGCAGCGATATCGCGGGCAACATGACCAGCTTCGTGGGTGTGCAAGTCACTTATAAAGCGATTCCAGCCGGCGGTTACTGCAGCCTCTGACGCTGCGTTCGGTGACCAAACCGGAAAGACCAGCGCAATGTGTAAACCGACGCTGGCGGTGTCGACCGAACAGATGTTACCGGCTTGCTGATACTGTAGTTGCCAGTTCAAATTATAATAGGTGGTAGCGGCATAGCGATTGGCGCCCTCACTTATCGGTGTGCAGTTCGTCATTTGCGTGTAAATTTGGCTAACTGAATTTCCGGTCACGGTGTAGTCGTACTGTCTATCAATCACGGTATGTAACCCGTTGGATGGCTGAGCATCAAGCTGAATCGTCTGGGGAATGAAACCAGTTGGCGCGGGTGCGCAACGACTGGAGCTGGCTATGGTGCCAAAACCGCCGGCCGACGCAGTAGCTGGCTGGCTAGCCGACACATAGAGGCACTGCGCTGCCACGCACAGGATCAGCGAGATTGACGATTCAACAAGCAGGCGCGGTGGCCGCTTAAAACCAATAGTAAACACTTCGCGTAGCTGAAATCGCCGCATACCATACTCCTGCATCTAGATGTATGGTACTGTATCATAAAATTGCTTTAAAAGCAACTATGTAGTAATCTCTGATTAGCGAAAAGCCGCTCGCGAATCCGAAGATTTGGGAGCGGCTGAAGGATTCGGCCTACGTAACCAGGCGAATTTTCCGGTCGTAGACTAGCTACGGAAAGGGCTTAAAAGGTGCATACCTCCTGCACACGCTTTAGCATTGCCTGACCGTTAGATTTAGGACTTTTCAACGATTACCCCCTTTCAGTTAACTAATAGTAATCATCATTATAGTACGCAGATTACGTCAGTCAAGAATTAATTATGCTTTTGGCACTTCTCAATAGATGGTACTATAAAGCTGAACAAGTAAAGTAATATCCAACGATGTAATCCTAGGAGGACGCCGTGGTCCGAAGAATTATTCATAAAAATTTAGTACTGCTGATCGTGGCAGTTGCCCAATTTATGGTAGTGCTCGACAGTAGTATTGTTAACGTCGCGCTACCTTCAATGTACAACAGTCTCAAGTTTAACAGCGAAAGCAGCTTGCAGTGGGTGGTGACTGCCTACACGCTAGCTTTCGGCGGCTTCTTGCTGCTTGGCGGTAGGGCAGCCGACCTGTATGGCCGTAAGAAAGTTTTCGTCGCGGCTGCGACCGGCTTTGCTGTTATGTCGTTTCTATGTGGTATTGCTCAGAACAGTTTGATGATCGAAGTCTTTCGGGCAATACAGGGAATGACGGCGGCCTTCATGTCACCGGCGGCCTTATCAATTGTGCTAACAACCTTCGCCGAAGGTAAGGAACGCGCCAAAGCGCTCAGTGTGTGGGGAGCGGTTGCTGCCGGTGGAGCTGCCGTTGGCGTCTTGCTGGGCGGTGTTTTAACCGAATACCTCGGCTGGCGTTGGAATTTCTTCGTCAATGTTCCGGTTGCAATTGGCGTTATTATTGCAGCACGGCTGTATGTTCCGGAAAGCAAGGCTGATCTCGATCATAACAAGCTTGATCTACCGGGTTCCGTACTAGTAACAACCGGGCTGATGATCCTGGTATTTACGTTCACCAAAGCGCCGTCCTACGGCTGGACGAGTATACAGACGTTACGCTTATTCGGACTAGCAGGCCTGCTACTGGCAGCGTTCATCTATAATGAATCAAAGTCAAAACACGCCCTAATGCCGCTAAGTATTTTTAAGGTGCGCAGCGTGCTCGGGGCAAACCTGGCGCAATTACCAATCACTGCGGCACTATTCTCGATGTTCTTCTTTGTAACGCTGTATGTTCAAAATATCCTTGGGTTTAGTCCGGTTCGATCGGGCCTGAGTTTCTTACCTGTGCCAATAACGATCGGCGTTATGTCGGTTGTGATGCAAAAAGTCATCGGTAAAATTGGCTATAAAAAGCCAATCGTCGTAGGATCGCTATTCATAGCTTTCGGATTGTTTCTGCTAGCCCACATTTCGGTGGGCGGTAGCTACCTGACTAACGTACTACCAGGCTTGATCATTTTGGCGGCTGGACTTGGCATGACGTTTATTTCTATTACCATTGCGGCGACCACTGGCGTACCAGCCCACGAATCCGGCCTGGCATCAGGACTTCTTAATACCTCACAGCAAATCGGCGGGTCACTAGGCCTGGCAATACTATCCGGTATCTCTGCGTCTACCGCAGCCAGTTACATTGCCAGTCATGCGAATACGGCCAAACAGGGCTTAACGATTGCGACTGCCCAAGTACAGGGCTTCCAGTCGGCGTTATACGTCGGCATGGGCTTCGCGCTGGTAGCCTCGTTGGTTGGCTTACTGCTCATCAAGGAAAAGCGCGGCGAGCAAATCGATACCACCGTTGTAGCCGGCGCCTAACAACCAGTTTGCTGCGCGTTCTGATACGCGAGTTCTGGTACGATAGTGTAATGGAAGACGAGCCCCTCAAGTTACCATGTGCCGATAAATTAGTGTTCGACCGCCGTGAGCAGGCTCAGGCAACGGCGGTTGTTGTGTTATATCAACACGGCACCAAAGTTCGGCCCTACGTCTGCCGTTACTGTCAGCTATGGCATTTATCGAGTGATTACGGCGACTAAACAATAAAAACTACCATAGTCTAGCTTGACCAGCTATGGCGCACCCGTTAGGCTGATAGGATATGTCAACATTTAAAAAAGCTAAACAAATTGTTACCAGTCGGCTACCATTTTCGTTCCGGCCCGATAAGGAATTATCGTCGGACGATGTGGCCGGTGCTCGCGAATACATCAAAAACTATTGGCCGAACGTTAAGCGCTTCCATCCGAAAGACGACGAAAGTTTGCTCGGTGTTCCCAAGCCATATCTGGTACCGTCTTTTACCGAAAAAACTGGGTTCGACTACAATGAACTGTACTATTGGGACAGTTATTTTATGGTGCAGGGTCTACTGGATAGTGAGCACGAAGAACTCGTAAAAGGTATTCTAGAAGATTTGATGGCGCTGTTTTCGCGGTTCAAAGTAATTCCGAATGCATCTAGAACGTACTTGATGGGTCGCTCACAGCCGCCATTTTTGACTAGTTTCATCTTTGATATCTATCAGGCGTATAACCCGGGAGATGAATGGCTCAAGCAAGCGATTGACTTAGCAAAACAAGAATATGCAACCGTGTGGTTAGGCGTCAAGAAACCGAACGAACGACAGGTCCATAAGGGTCTCAGTCGATATTATGACATCAACTATTTGCATGATCTTGCCGAGGCCGAAAGTGGTTGGGATATGACACCGCGCTTTTCGCGCAAGGCGCTCAACTTCCTGCCGGTCGACCTCAATGCCTTACTGTACAAATATGAGATGGATTTTGCTCGGGCAGCTCGTATCTTCGGCGATAAGCGCGAAGCGGCTCGTTGGGAAGATGCCGCTAACGTTCGTAAAACAACCATGAACGAATTAATGTGGGACCGAATTCGCGGTTTATTTTATGATTACAATTACGTTAAGCAAAAGCGCGGCAACGTCAGCAGCTTAGCTGCTTATTTTCCGATGTGGGCGGGTATGGTCGACGAAAAGCAAGCCGCCGTCATGGTCAAAGCACTACGCCGCTTCGAAAACAAAGGCGGTCTGGCGACAACCGACGCCTTGCAGGTCAGCCAGTTCGTACTCGGAACGATGCCGACGCAATGGGCCTACCCAAATGGTTGGGCACCACTGCACTACGTGGTTATCAAAGGTTTGGAGCGCTACGGCTACCATGCTGACGCCCGTCGCATCGCCATGAAGTGGCTCAAATCGAACCTCAGTTGGTATAATACCTACGGCGTATTTCTAGAAAAATATAACGTTGTCTCGCCCGAAAAACCGCCGGTTAAAGGAGTTTATCCGAGCCAAGAAGGTTTTGGTTGGACGAATTCGGTGTTCGAGCGTCTCTGCCAAGATTACGTCGATCGACCGGAATAATGTAGTGAGGCTGTAATGAGTATAATAGCAAAATTGCCCATAATGTTGCCAAAAATATTTACATATTTGCCAGTCAGCTCATGAGTGGCATAGTGAACGACTAAGTGCAGGCAGTTTTTTTCAACAGCATTGTCATTACGAATCACAGTGCTTAATATGACGGCCTTATCGCCCGACTCAGTAACGGGCTGATCACTGGATAATGCTCGAGCAGCTTCGATACTCTTGTAACTTGGTATAAGCGTTAGTTCGTGTAATGCTCTAGAAGCGACTGAATCGTAGTATTTACTATGTCGAGCAGCGAGTTGGTTTTTTGTAGTCTGCGCAGCCATGCACAACCACATGAGCAATTACCCGAACTACAAGCAGTGTGCAAACTGGTACGATGGTATACTATCATCAGATACATAACCGTAAATAAAGGGGTTTTATGAGCGACGTTATCGACTGTCCATTTTGTAACCCACAGGAGCGAGTTCTTAAAGAGAATGGTTACGCTCAAATGCTTTTAAGCGACCCACGTAAAGTCCCAGGCCATATGCTGGTTATGCCCAAGCGTCATATGGTAAAGCCATGGGAGCTGACCGAAAAAGAGTTAACTGATATTTTCGAGCTAATTTTCTTCGTACAGCAACGAGTTATCGGTGTATTAGGCGAGGGCTGTGATATACGACAGAATTACCGTCCGTTCTCGAATCAAAACAGTCTAAAAGTAAATCATCTGACATTCCATGTTGTACCGCGTTCTCAGAACGATTACTTATACCAGGTGTCTGAGCAGTTCGAGCGCGATGTATTTGCTGAGCTCGATGATGTTGAAAGAGCGGCCGTTACAAAGCTTTTAAAAGAATAAACATAAGCGGTGTAGGCTGCTATAATCGAGCGTAATGATTGAAATTGGTAATGTTGTACAGTATTATCTCGCTATTTTAGCAGTCGAAACAGCCATTTTAGGCTTGGTTATCGCCGGCATTGTGACGCTGATGCAAATACTACAAAACGCGAAACCGAAGCGCGACATTCGGTTACTCGTCAGCCAGCCGGTACTTATTTCGTATATTTTATTCCTGTTAGTAATACTAGTGCTGCTCTGTATGGGCTGTTGGACAACAGCGTTCCCAACAACTCAGATTACCCAAATATTTCTAAAACCAATCGTCGGCGGTGGGCTGCTGTTCGCTAGCGTTGCAAGTCTACTTTGGTTTTTGCAGCTTGTTTACCGAGCGCGCCGCTTGCTTGAGGCCGACGAATATTTGTCAGCCTATCTTCCTAAAGTAAGTAATGCTGCAACCATCGCCTATCTATTACAGGAGTACACCGATAATCCTGACGAAATTGTAACTAAAAAGAATCACACCGTTGCGGCTACTAAGCTGCCCGATTCGTTCCAGCCGATAAGAGATTATCTTAAAGATAGTACCTTTAAGCTCGATGAATCCGGTTCGGTTGAGGCACTTTATTTCTTTGATGAACTATTTGACACAACTTTCGAGGCAGCCGTCGCCGCCAACAGGCCAGAAGTTTATGACGCGCTGGCAAAGTATTTAGCTGAGAGTAGCCTTGAGTTTTTTACTATTTTCCGTAAGGCAAGCAGTGAAAAGCAAAAAGAAGCCATGATAGAACTTGTACGGGCTCAGAGTAGTAAATTTGTTGCGCATGGTACCGATGATAGCGTGTCAATTCTGATTCGCTGCTTAGAAGGTTTAGCCAAACAAGCCGATGACGACGAGGTTATCTACTGTATCGCAGCAATCGGCCAGCTAACCAATCAATACCTTGCCAAAAACGAATCGAAAACGTGGGAAGATATTGCCGAAACCTTCGAAAACGCCTGTTTGTCGGTTACAAGGATTGCCGAAACGTATTACTTGCAGGCCGATAACCCGCTCCGGACCGTACCGATCATTAGCCATTACACCGGTGAGTATAAGAGTGTCACCGCCGAGTTGGTGCAATTCTTTACGACTTATCAAGACTTGGCCGACCGGTTCCCAGAGACGTACCCAGTTCATTATTTCGAGGCGGTCGAGGCCGTCGTCGAGGCATTATTTACTCGTTACGGCGAAATGGTCGAGGCTGGTCTGGCTATGCGCGGTCTCAATGTGGCCTATCAGATTCAGGCTCACAAATTAGCCGATATTTATCGAATATTCGGCACCGATGCCATTGAGCACAGTAAGCCAGAGCTGCTAGCGTTATGCATCAGTAATTTACGCCGTATCATCAAACCCGCCAAAAACTTTAAATTACAGGCTGAACATGCCGAAATAACAAAGGTAATCATTGATTTGTCGCTCCAAGGCCTAACGAAGCTAGGGGATATAACTGTTAAGGCTGATGGCCGAACGCTGACAGCTTATGCTTTTGAATCGCTCGCCAAGCATGTTTCTAGCGATCAAATCAACCAGGCTATTGACGAACTGCCAACCGATAGTTTGGCCTATGCTGGTGAGCTGACCCATCAATTTATCGCTCGATTACGATTTCTTAACCGCTAGTTTCTGCTAGCAAATCCGGATAATGACTTGCGACGGTAAAACGGTTACACTGTGAGGATGAAATATTACATTACCACCTCCATACCATACGTAAACGGTCCACCGCACATCGGTCACGCGATGGAATTTGTGATGGCTGACGTACTAGCTCGCCAAGCTCGGCAGCAGGGTGAGACAGTTATCTTTAGCATGGGCAGCGACGAACATGGCGGCAAGATTGCCGAAAAGGCCGCCGAACAAGGTACCACGCCGCAGGAATTCGCCGATAAAATGAGCGCTACCTTTGTGGCGCTGGGCCGTAAGCTTAACATCAGCAATGACCGGTTTATCAGAACGACTGACACCGCTCACGAACAGCGAGCAAAACTCATCTGGAAAGCGCTCGAGAAAGATATCTACAAGGGGCAATACATCGGCTGGTACTGCACCGGCGACGAAGCTTTCTTTACCGAAACGGAAGTCAAAGAAAACGGCGGTATTTGCCCAAATCATAATCGACCCTACGATAAAATTGAGGAAGATAATTACTTTTTTAAACTGAGCAAATATACCGAAAAAGTTCGTACTGCCATCGAATCGGGTGCCTTTACTATCATTCCAGAAACTAAGCGCAACGAAATTATGAGCTTGTTTAACGAGGGTCTCGATGACATCTCTATCTCACGACCAAAAGACAAGATAAGTTGGGGAATTCCAGTTCCGGGTGATGCACATCAGACGATGTACGTTTGGTTCGAAGCTCTCATGAACTACATTACCGTGCTGGGCTACCCGGAACACGAAGATTTCAAACAATTTTGGCCGGCCAACGTGCAAATCGTCGGCAAAGATATCATTCGCTTTCACGCCGCTATCTGGCCAGCAATGTTATTGAGCTTGGAGCTCGAGCTGCCCAAAGTATTGTACGTTCACGGATTTATAAATGTCGAAGGTAGAAAAATGAGTAAGAGCCTCGGCAATTTCTTGGCGCCCGATGACATTATCGACAAGTACGGCGCCGATGCCTTTCGCTATTTCTTCCTGCGCCATATTCCAAGCTACGGCGATGGCGATTTTAGTTGGGCTACTTTCGAGGCCGCGTATAATAACGAACTCGCCAACGAGCTTGGCAACGCCGTTCAGCGAACAGCGGCGATGATCATGAAATACCAAGACGGAGTCATCGGCGAGGTTCTGCCGTCAGAGCACGACATCGCACAGTATCAACAGGCCCTGACCGCTTGTAAATTCGACCGGGCACTTGACGAAGTTTGGGCGCAGGTGCGAGGACTCAACCAATACATTGATGTTGAAAAACCGTGGATGATCGCCAAGCAAGACGAGCCGGATCACCTCCGCGAAGTCCTGGCCTACATGGTGAGCGACCTCTTGGAAATTGCTGAGTTACTTGAGCCGTTCATGCCGGAAACGGCTGAAAAAATCGAAGCCGTATTCAGAGATGGCACAATCAAGCCGATTGAAGGCACTCTGTTTCCTAAGTTCGAGGCCTAAAAGCGTGCAACTGACCGATACGCACTGCCATATCCAATCGGCTGGCTACCAAGACGGCGAGCGTTCAACTCGTGAAATTTGGGCAAAACAACCCGAACTTACCAGAACGCAACTAGTTGAGCGCGCTGTCGCCGGCAATGTAACCAAAATGGTTTGCGTTGGTTGCGATCTTGCGGATAGCCAAATCGCCGTTGAGTTTGCTAACACCACGCCCTACACCTGGGCGAGTATAGGTTTACACCCGCACGAAGCTAAAGATTACGCTCACAACGCCGAGAAGCTGGCCACTTTCGCAGCCCTGGCTACCCGCACAAAAGTCGTAGCGGTTGGAGAGTGTGGGCTTGATTACTTCTATAATCACTCACCCAAGGCTGATCAAACAACAGTTTTGCGGTTCCAGTTCGAACTTGCCGCCAAGCATAATTTACCGATCATATTTCATGTTCGTGACGCCTTCGACGACTTTTGGCCGATTTTTGATGAGTATAACCAGGCCGAGCCGGTGCGAGGCGTGCTGCATAGTTTTACTGATAGCCAAGTAAATTTACAGCGTGCAGTCAGCAATGGTTTGTACATCGGCGTCAATGGCATCGCTACATTCGTGAAAAAGCCCAGCCAGCTAGAGGTTTACAAGTCGATTCCACTACAGAGTATGGTACTGGAAACTGATGCGCCCTTCTTGACACCGGTACCTCATCGTGGTACAGTAAATATGCCTGAACGTTTGTTTGATGTGGCAAATTTCCTGTCAATGGTTCATAGTGAACGAATTGAAACAATTTGCGAAGCTACGTCTGCCAACGCTCAGCGATTATTTAATTTTTAGCTTATGAACCCATTCAACAAAGTATCACAAATCGAATTATTGCCGTTCCTGCGTCAAGCCCAAGGGGAGAGGCTATTTCATGTTAGCCGAGCATCGCACCTGCTGCGCTCCATAATGGAAGCCCCCGTGCTAGCCAAGGCTGACGCTAACAGCGTCCAGCGTACATTTATGACGGCGCAAAAAACTGCCAAGCAACAGCAGCACTATGCTACTGGGTACAAATTGGCACAAAATACTGCCCAATATTCTCCTACCAGCTCCGAAACAAGCCAAATTAAGCAGCCAGGAGTAGCAAAACCATATACGTCCAACTTTGCACTGCAAGAAGTTGTACCAGTTCCAGACATTACATCGGTTGTGAGCGATGTGGCACCGATGATCGAAGCGGACGTTGCGCTAACGCCGCCGTACATGTCACCTCAGACACCAAACGAGGCGCCACTTATAGAACAAATGCCAGAACTAACCGAACGTCAGCGCGAGGCTGAGGTCGCGAGCTTAGAACGGCAATTAAGGTTGGAATCAGCTTTAGAAAGTACAAAGTCAGCCTATGCTTCTGTAGAGGCTAAATCATGAACATCCTACCTCGAATCATCCGACCTAAGAAGTTAACTGCCGACCAAGAATATCAAGCGCTCATCCGTCAAGAGGCAAAAATGGGTGGAACTTTGTTCGGCCCAATTCCGGCTGGTCATCGCCGCGAGTTTTTCTGCCTTGACGAATATACTTGGGTTTGGCACGAAGAATGGACCGATCAAACCGGTACCCACCAAACGGCTACGACTCGCTACCGCGTCCGCCCCGGCGGTGTTCTAAAGATTCAGGGTGACAAATCGCCACAGCCGCTAAGCTTCGAAGAATCAGTTAATTTGTACGAAGCAGTCGAAGCCTACGAGCGCCGCGTGGTAGCAATGTACGGCGGTCAGTCCGCATACGCCGCTTAGGCCATGCTGGGTAATCAGTCGTCTATAGCCAATTACTTTGATTATGCCGCTGCAACGCCTGTTGATGCCAGGGTGCTAGCCGCAATGCAACCGTACTACAGCGAACAGTTTTATAATCCGTCGGCAACCTATGCTGCTGCCCGTAGCGTGCAAGCTCGGCTCGATGCGGCGCGAACGGATATTGCTCACTGGCTTGGTGCCCGACCGAGCGAAATTATATTCACAGCCGGTGGCACCGAGGCCAATAATATAGCTATCCACGGTGTTATGCGTCGATTTCCTGAGGCCAATGTCGTAGCAAGCGGCATTGAACATTCGGCTGTTCTAGCCCCCGCCAAAACGTATTTATCTAAGTTGGCCCCCGTTAATCAGCAGGGAATTGTCGACGTGGCAGCTCTGACGGATTTAATCGATGAACAAACCGTACTAGTCAGCATCATGTATGCCAACAACGAAATCGGAACGGTTCAGCCAATTCGAGAAATCGGTCGGTTAATTGCCGGTATTCGTAAAAACAGACTGCGTGCAGGCAATAAACTGCCAATTTATTTCCATACCGACGCTTGCCAGGCGGCTAATTATCTTGACCTCCACGCTGCTCGACTCGGTGTCGACCTTATGACGCTGAACGGTGGAAAAATTTACGGGCCAAAGCAATCGGGCATAGTATTTGTCCGGGGCGGCACTATCCTAACGCCGTTGATCGAGGGTGGGGGTCAGGAACGTAACCTACGATCCGGCACTGAAAACATTGCGCAGGCTATCGGTTTTGCTAAAGCTCTCGACATCGCCCAAACTATGCGTAGTGACGAGACTAAACGCCTCCAGGCGCTACAACACTACTTCTTTGCCGCAATCGAAGCTCAGCTTCCGACGGCAGTCGTCAACGGCAACCGGCGGCTCCGTTTGCCGAACAACGTGCATATCACCATTGCGGGCTGCGATAACGAACGTCTACTCATCCAGCTTGATGCCGTGGGAATTATGGCGGCAGCTGGATCGGCTTGCAGCGCCAGCGATGAGGCAGCGTCTCACGTGCTAGCGGCACTTGGCCTGAGCGAGGCGGATTCCCGCGCATCGCTACGATTTAGCATGGGAAGAGCCACCGACCAGGCGGCAATCGACCACCTAGTTACGCAGTTGGCGGCAATAGTTGCAGACTGAAGCAAAACCGGTATAATAATTATTAGTACAACCAAAACAAAAAATGTTCAAACAAAAAAAATCACTATTTGCAGCCATTTCGTTGGCTCTTCTATCGCTACTTAGCTCGGCTGTAACGGTGACGGCGGCTGGTACGAAGCCGGCAGCTGACGTACCGCAGAATATCAGCCAGGCCGTAACTCAAAGTTATACGGCTGGCGATGGCGTGCAGATTGGCATGATCGTCGGCCTGAATCCGAAGCAAGCTGGCCAGGTTATTCCGCTCACGCAAGCTATGATTACAGGAATGCTCGGCGTCATTATCGCTGCGAACGATTCAACCGCGACGCTCAGTCCGGAAGCGGTCACCAAGCAACAAGTCTACGTAGCCAGCACCGGTCGTTACAGTGTGCTGGTCAGCAATCAAAACGGACCGATCAAGACCGGCGATTTGATAACGATCTCGGCGCTCTCGGGCGTCGGCATGAAAGCTGACGCCTCGCAGAGTACCATCTTAGGACGGGCAGCCAATGATTTTACTGGTACGGCTAATGTCGAGGGAACCGTCAGCCTCAAAGATACTACCGGTAAAGCTCGCTCGGTTTCGTTGGGCCGGATTACGTTGTCGATCGGTATAGCCAAGAACCCGGCAGCCGGTAAGTCATCGTCCTACGTACCACAGGTTTTGGCCAGTGCCGCCCAAGCGGTTACAGGCAAAGAAGTTAGTCCGGCTAAGTTGTACGTCGGCTTTATTTTGCTGGTTGGTACAACGATTGTGACTGGCACCGTTCTATATAGCGGTATCCGAAGTGGCATGATCGCAGTTGGCCGTAACCCATTGACCCGGTCGTCAATTATCAAGAGTTTAGTACAGACGGTTCTAGCCGGACTAATTATTTTTATTGTCGGCATATTTGCAGTATACTTATTGTTAAAGCTTTAGCGCTTTGGAATTTTTTAAGCAACTAGCTGTAAGAAAATCAGTGCGTAATGTAATGGTGGATAAACAAAAATAATGACAATTTGGTGGCTGTACCTCATTTTAGGCTTACTCGGAGCAGTTGGCACTGCTTTCGTGTGGCTGATCATTAAAATAAACGGGCAGGGCGTTGCCCCTAAAAAGAATGCTCCGGGCACCATCGAAGAGGCAGCCGATCAGGATGTCGAACATATCTTCAACGAGGAATTCCGCGAAGAGCTTCGCAACCGTGGCCGTTTGCACTTCGAGAAAATCATCGGCGAAAATGCGATGTTCCTGCAGCAAGATTTGCGGCTGACGACATCGCAACTTAATGAATACATGAAAACCGAGATCACGAGTAAGCTCAAAGAAGAGTTTGCTAAATATGAAGAGTCGATCATGGATGCTAAGCAATTGGCCATTGAGTCGATTCAGAAAACGAACGCCGCTATCGATGAGCAGCGGGCAATCCTAGGCGACCAGGTTAAGGGCGAAATTCTGGCCGAAAAGCAGCAGCTGGTGGCCCGCTTCGAAGAAAATATGACCGATATCGTGAATCACTACGTGCTAGCAGCTATCGGCAACCAAATCGATCTTAACGATCAGTTGGAATACATTCTGGCCGATTTGGAAGCTAATAAAAAAGCGATGATCGAGGACATTTCTAGTGGCGCCTAACGATACTTTAGTAGCGTATAGTCTACCGCTAAGTGTTGTCAGCCCGGTGGATCTCGGTCGGCTGATTCGCGAACTAGAAGCGCTTGATAATGACCTCAACCAGGCAGTAATCAGTTTTCCGGATAACGAGCCAAAAATGCCGATTACGAGCCGATTACTTGATGAGGCGATCGCAGTCAACAAAATCGTGCCGCAGCTAGCCGAAGACCGGAAACAGCTTATCGCCTACTTGTGGGGCATGAAGGCCAAGGCTCCCGTTCTGCACATCAGCTTTAGTGCCGATCCATCTCCGTTGTTTACCCAAAAATTACTAGTTTGGTTACGGCAAGAAGTCAATAAGGACGTGCTAGTGACGATTGGCCTGCAGCCGAGTATCGGTGCTGGCTGTATTGTTCGGACGAATAATAAATTTTTCGATTTATCACTTCGTAAGGATATGCTTTCTAAACGTGGGTTACTTCTCTCAGAGATTAGTGAGGCGCGAGCATGAATTCCGGAAACCAGCACTTCGACCGATTAGTCGAATCGGGAAGCCCGGTCGGCGAAGTTATCGCCGTCGAAAAATTTCTGATCAAAGCCCATGGCCTGCAGCCTTGTGCCGTCCATGCCCTAGTGATGTTCGAAGACGGTAGTAAAGGCTTCGTCCATCAGGTTCACACAGATCATGTTGTTATTTTGCACCTCGGTACTGAAGGTTTACGGATTGGTATGGTTGCTGTTGTTCAGCACCAAGAACTCGTTACAAAAGTCGGTAAGGATTTTATTGGCCGCGTTGTTTCGGTAACTGGCGAACCGCTCGACGGCAAAGGCCCGATTGCCGCCGATAGCGTTTGGCCAGTATTTAACACTGCGCCGCCGTTGTACGAACGAAAACTACTCGAAGACCAGTTAGAAAGTGGTATTACCGCCATCGATGCACTATTCCCAATTGTTCGCGGTCAACGCATGGCACTGCTTGGTGATAGTAAATCCGGTAAGAGTACGCTAGTTACGCAGCTGACGATCAACCAGAAAAATACTGACCAAATCGTGGTGTACTGCCTGATTGCGAAACGCCGTAGCGATGTCGATACGCTCCTAACTCGACTGCAGGATGCTGGTGGTTTGGAGAAAGCCATCGTCGTGGTATCGACGATGTTCGAATCACTGATCATGAGTTACCTTGCTCCATACGTAGCTTGCTCGATGGCTGAATATTTGTGGCAGAAATGCGACCAAGACACGATTATTATTTATGACGATTTGACGAGCCATGCGCATGCTTACCGCGAGGTAGCCCTTCTGTCAGGCGTTAGCCCAGGCCGAGATTCCTACCCGGGAGATATGTTCTACGCCCATTCCAGCTTGCTTGAGCGAGCTGGTCGGCTGTCTCGAAATGGTAAATGCCTCACTAGCGTGCCGGTGATTCACGCGGCTAGCGGCGATATCACGGCCTACCTGCCAACCAACATCATGTCCATCACCGATGGTCAATGGATCCTAGATATGGAGACGTTCCGATCGGGCGTCCGCCCGGCGCTTAATATTGGGCTGAGTGTGACCCGTGCCGGTGGTGTTGGCCATAACAAACGCCAAAAAAGCCAGGCTGCTCAAACGCTTAAGACACTAGCCGATTATCGCCAGGCCGAAGAGTTTTCGCACTTCGGTTCCGAACTGGCTATCGAGGCCAAGCGGGCGCTGGCAACCGGTAAGCGAGTATTCGAAATTATGACCCAAAGCCCAACCGATACGTTCTCTTTGCTTGCACAACAATTGATGATGGACTTAATTTTAAATCTTGGCGACGGTGAAGATCTTGATTTGACCGCACTAAAAATCGCTGCTCCGGACTATGCTAAAAAAATCACCAAAGACGAAGAATACGATGCAATCCGTGACGAGCTCAAAGCCAAATGTCTGATTAAACTCGCCGGTGCACCCGAAACAAAAGTTGAACCGGAATCACCAAAGATCGTTAGTAAAGACAAGTCTAAAATGTCTAACAAAGAGTTAGCAGGATTTAAGAAATGAAACGTCCCGCCGACATAGCCCGCGACGAAGTTTCGATGGCAACGCTCGTAGAATTAACCGGTGTTTTCGAAGGTATCGCTAGCATGCGCATATCGCAGATTAAAAATCAGGTGCTGCAATCGACAAAGTTTTTTGATGAGCTTTGGAAAATTTACACGCAGCTGCGGGTCGATAGCTTGTTTAGCTTTGGCCGTGATTCACAAGGAGTTCATAGTGTCGTCGATAAGGAACTATATATTATTATTACGGCTGAAGGCGGCTTCAGTGGTGATATCGACCAGAAACTAGTTCAATTGATGTTGCAGACTTACGACGCCGAAAAGAACGAAATTATCGTGATCGGCCATCATGGCGCCATGCAGCTGGCGCAACGCGGTATTACCTACAAAAAATATTTCAAGCTACCGACAAAAGATCAGAATATCAATGTTTCGCCAATTATCCGCGAAGTTCAACAGTACCGGGCGACCAAAGTTTTTTACCAGGAATATGTTTCGCTGATGGTTCAGGATGTTAAACGGATTGAGTTATCATCGGCAATTCGGGAGCGTGGTGACAGCAGCGACCGCCCTGATGAGATAATTAGCGAAGATAACTATATTTTTGAACCAAGTACCTACACGGTGGCCGCTCACTTGGAGCGATCGATGATGCAAATCGCCATTAGCCAGCTGATTCTGAACTCAAAACTAGCGCAATATGCCTCCAGGTTTCGGGCAATGAGCGCCTCCCACCAGCGAGCCGACGAATCACGGAATGAGCTGCATTTGGACTATAATCGGGCTCGGCGGGCAGTCAAAGACGAGCGCCTTAAAGAGATTATTAATGGTATGAAAAAAAGTGCGTCGGGAGTTAAGGTTTAGCTATGGCAGGAACAGTAATTTCAGTAAAAGATCTGGTGGTTCGAGCGCAGTTCGACGAAAACACGCCGAATATCAATGAGCTGTTAGAAATTCAAAACGGCCATGGCACGAAACTATTAGTTGATCACCTGGAACCGGGTGGCGTCGCATTCTGTTTGAACGTCCGATCTGACCTGCGCGTTATGAAGGGCATGTCAGCTGAGCGTACTTTTAAGGGCATCGAAATCCCGGTCGGCTCAATTACGATTGGCCGGATTCTAAATGCTCTGGGTGACCCGCTAGATGGCATTGCGGCTATCGAAGGTCCGGACGTGGTTTACAAAGATATTATGAAATTACCGGCTCGTACCACTAACTTTTCGGTTTCAACTCCAGAGATTCTAGAGACCGGCATCAAAGTGATCGATTTCTTTACACCGTTTGTCAAAGGACGAAAAATTGGCATTATCGGTGGTGCTGGTGTCGGTAAGACGGTGTTGACGATGGAGCTGATCAATAATATTGCTCGCAGTGGTAGTGGACTGTCGTTCTTTGCCGGTATTGGTGAGCGTATTCGAGAAGGCCACGAACTATACGAAACGCTCAAAGAAGAGGATTTGCTCAAAAATACCTGTATGTTCTTTGCTCAGATGAATGAAAACCCCGTGCAGCGCGCCCTGATCGGCATATCGGCAACTGCCGCTGCCGAACATTTCCGTGACGTTGAAAAGAAAAATATTCTGTTCTTCGCCGACAACATGTTCCGTTATATTCAGGCTCGTAACGAGCTGGCGACCATCCTCGACCAGGTACCGAACGAAGGTGGGTATGAGCCGACCATCTTTTCTGATGTAAAAGTTTTGCAAGATCGTTTAAGCTCAAACGAGAACGGTTCGATCACCTCCGTGCAAACAATTTATGTCCCGGCCGATGATATTTCTGACCCGGCCGTGCAGTTTATTCAGCACGAAATGGACTCGATTATTGTGCTGTCTCGTAAAGTTGCTGAGCAAGGAATCCGTCCGGCGGTCGACCTTAACATGACAAACTCTTCGCTGTTGACACCGGAAATTGTCGGCGAACGCCACTATCTTCTGAGTGTCCAGGTTCAAGCGCTCCTGCAAAAGTATGAATCGCTCAAAGGTATTATTGCGATTATCGGTGAGAATGAGTTAAGCCCAGCCGACCGATCGGATTACGCCAAAGCCAAAAAGCTAATCCAGAACTTTACCCAGAACATGAACGTCATGACTAAGCACAACGGTGTCGAAGGCGATTTCTTTAGCCGCGAGGACACGCTCAAAAGTATTGAAGAAATCATTGTATGAGCAACGTCAAGGTTGACCAGCCGCGTCAGATTATTGATGCGGCGGCGCCCACCTCCAAGGCTGAAGCTGAGCAAAGCCAGGCGGCTGCCGAGTACGATACCAAATCTGACGATATCGGCAAATTAAGTATGTCCGTCAAAGTTCACTCGCCGTTCAAGACCTATTATGACGGCGCAGCTTTTAGCATAAGCGGCGACAACGCCACCGGACCATTTGACATTTTACCGCGCCACCATAACTTCATTTCGCTGCTTGACACCTGCGAGCTAGTCGTCCGTAGCCAAAAGGGTGACGAAAAAATCCAGATCGCCGGTGGTATCATGCACGTCAAAGCCGATGAAGTCATCGTATTTTTAGACGTCTAGCTTAAAAGCAATTTGTGTTAGCAAGTTAGCTTACAACAAAGTAATCAAACGCGAAGGTTGCGCCGGCGTTGGCGGCAGTTGTAGTACAGACGCTAAAACCGGTTGTTGTTCGAGTGACGTAGTAGCCTAGTCCACTAGCGTCGGCTCCGACTGGCGATATGATTACTCGCGGGGTGCTGTTATATTTTTGGGCAAATATTATGGATAAGTAACAACCGGCACTAGTGCCACCACCAGTGTTAATACTGATAGAGCCAGCGGTATCTGAGCCTCCAACACTAGAGGTTCCGCCAGATCCCAAAGCTGGGCCGTTAGTTCGGCTCGGCGATGCGCCACCGGCAGTGATGTGCTTTGTGAGCGTCAATTCGCCATTGAGTTGCAGGACGCTGGTGGTAAGTTGCGGTGCCGAGACGGGGCCACCAAATGTACCACCGCCGTTAACTTGTAAACTTCGCTGGACGCTAGAAGTTCCTGACACCGCGCTATCACCGCCGATAGAGATATTTTTATTAATCTGAACAGTGTCGATAATAGCCGTTCCTGATATAGTAACGTCCTGCAGCGAGAGCGTACCACCGACCTGGAGGCCACCGGCGACTTCTAAGCTACCTCGAACGAGCACCTTGCCATTAAAAACGGCGTTCGATTGAACGGCCAGCACCTGTTTCGGGTCGCCAACAACCGTACTGGCACTGGCAAGCTGGTCAAGAGCTTTTTGATTGAGGGTTTGGCTAACTACGGTTGTAGTTTTGTCTTGTTTTTGTCCTTGAAAATAACCTATAGAGATGACGGCACCTGCAATAACTAGTATTAGCCCAAAAATAAGTAGATAAAGATTACCTGATTTGATTTTATCTTTGAGGCTTTGTTTCTTCGATGGCAGTATATTGATGGCAGATTGATTTTGGTTCTGATCGCCACTGATCAGCGAACCGGATTCTTGGGTTTCTAAAGCGTCTTCGCCGTCATTTAAAGCTGGGTCTTCAGTAGGTTTTCGTTGATCCATAAATATTTACACTAGTTTTTTTGGTTATGCTCTGTTTTAAGTATACTACGTACCCACTTTAAGCGTAAACGAATTGATATTCATGGCATTGTTATGTAGATATGGCGCCCTCATTAAGTATAGAAACACTCATTGAAATCAAAAATTCTATAATAATCGAAGTGGCGTTGTAAATAATTCATCGTAGTTGTAATTTTTTTACCAAAATGGCTTGATAAAAACTACTATCGTGCTAACATTTAAGTACAAATTACAAAAACAAAAACACACCATAAAAACAAAAATTACAAAGGAGATCACAATGATCATACATAACGTGTTTCGACGATCGAGCTCAGTCGTCGCTGCCGCTGTGTTGCTTGTTGCAGCAGTTGCTCCCGCGCTACTCATCATGCACGGAGCATCAGCAGCTACAGGATTCCCAAGTGGTGGCCAGTTAGAGCCACGGGCAATCAAAATGAGTGACACCAAAGCTGGCGCAACGGGCGTCAGCTACGATGTCCAGTTCAAGCCAGCCACTGCCGGCACCATTAAGGGTATTATTGTTGACTTCTGCGACGGTAGTAGTAGTCCTATTATTGGCGACACTACCTGTACCAGCACTGGCATGCCTGGCTTCACCGTCGGTGCCTCGCCAACGGTTGTCACCAATGTTACTTCAGACCCGACCGGAACTCCCCAAAGCTATACGTATACCCAACTTGGCGGTACGTGGACGCCGACATCAGTCAACAGCGGTCGTACCTTTGAGATGACGAATTCGACCGGTGTTGCCGTAAACACCAGCACTATTTACAACTTTACGATTACCGGTGTTACTAATCCGACTACGTATGTAGGTACCTACTATGCACGCATAATAACGTACAATTCTGATACTGGTGATATTACGTCATACGCACCTGGTGCGGAGGGCAGTACGAACGCCAAAGACTACGGCGGTATTGCGCTATCAACCACGCAAGCGATTTCCATTACCGCTAAAATTCAAGAAAAACTTCAGTT
>JACMPL010000023.1 GCA_014377525.1 Candidatus Saccharimonadota bacterium | reverse complement strand
GGTGGTATGACCCGCATGCCAGCTGTCGTCGAAAAAGTGAAAGCAATTTTCGGCAAAGACCCTATGAAGGGCGTCAACCCGGACGAAGTCGTTGCTGTTGGAGCCGCGATTCAAGGTGGTGTTTTGCAGGGTGATGTCAAAGATGTCCTGTTACTTGACGTCACCCCGCTGAGCCTTGGTATTGAAACCATGGGTGGTGTCATGACCAAGCTTATCGAGCGCAACACCACTATCCCAACCAGCAAAAGCGAAGTGTTTAGTACCGCTGCCGATAATCAACCGCAGGTTGAGATTCACGTTGGACAGGGTGAGCGCGAAATGATCGATGGCAACAAATCGCTTGGCCGTTTCGTGCTTGATGGCATTCCATCGGCGCCACGCGGCGTCCCTCAGATCGAGGTTACCTTTAACATCGACGCTAACGGAATTTTGAATGTTACTGCCAAAGACAAAGGTTCTGGCAAAGAGCAAAGCATTACGATCTCAGGCTCTGGTAACCTCAACAAAGACGACGTCGAGAAAATGGCGAAAGACGCCGAGTCTCACGCCGACGAAGATAAAGCTCGTAAGGATGCCGTCGAAGCCCGTAACTTACTCGATTCTACCGTTTACCAAGCCGAGAAAATGGCTAAGGATAACAAAGAAAAAATCGGTGACGATGACATGAAGACGCTGAACGAAGCCGTCGAAGCTGCTAAGAAAGTTGCTAGTGACGATAAGGCCAGCAAAGACGATCTCGAAAAAGCCGCTAGTGAGCTTAACGATAAGATCATGCCAATCGGCGCCAAGATGTACGAAGAGGCCGAAAAGAGTGCTAATACCGAAGCGCCTTCCGAAGACGGCGACAAAAAAGCCGACGATCCGATCGAAGGCGAAGTCGTCGACGACAAGAATGCCAAAGGCAAGAAATAAAAGTAACGCTTGCTGAAACTTTAGCGACACGCAAAGTACCAGTGGCTGGAAATCACCTAGCCACTGGTACAATGTAGGATAGATTTATGGCAAAACAAGATTATTATGAATTATTAGGTATTGATAAATCGGCTAGCGCTGATGAAATCAAAAAAGCTTTTCGTAAGAAAGCTGTCGAGCATCACCCGGACCGTGGCGGTGATGAGGTCAAGTTCAAAGAGGTAAACGAAGCCTACGAAGTTCTCAAAGATCCATCGAAAAAACAGCGCTACGACCAATTCGGTCATGCTGGTGTGGGTGGAAACAGCGGCGGTGGCGGCTACGAAGGCTTCGGACAAGGCCAAAACGTCAATTTCGATTTTGGCGATTTAGGGCTCGGCGATATATTCAGTAGTTTCTTCGGAGGTGGCGGTGGGCAGGGCCAACAACAGAGACAGGCCAGAGGCCGAGACGTCGAATCGCGTATTGAAATAAGCTTCGAACAAGCCGTTTTTGGAACTAAAACTGACTTGAACCTGACACTCGAAGACACCTGCGAACACTGTAAGGGCACAACCACCGAACCTGGGCATGAACTCAAGACCTGCGATACCTGTAAAGGTAGTGGCCAGGTCGTTAGCGTAACGCGCACGATCTTTGGGAATATTCAGCAAGCTAGCGTCTGTCCAACTTGTCGTGGCGCCGGTAAAGTTCCCGAGAAAGTCTGTACTGTTTGCCGCGGCAAAGGTACGCAGGCTAGGAAGCAGACGATCAGTCTTAAAATTCCAGCTGGTATCGATGATGGCGCAACGATCCGATTGCGTGAGCACGGCGAGGCTATCGCCAACGGACCGAAAGGCGATTTGTATGTCAATATTCGTGTCAGTCCCCATAAGCAATTTATGCGTGAGGGTGATCTGATACTAAGCTCCGAACATGTCGACATGGTGCAGGCCGCTCTTGGCGCCGAAATAGAAGTCGCTACCGTCGATGGACCAGTTACCATGAAAGTACCAGCTGGAACGCAGAGTGGCAGTGATTTTAAACTGAGCGAACACGGTGTTCCGCACCTCAAAGGCAGTACTCGTGGAGCCCACATCGTAACGATTATTGTCGACACGCCGACTAAGCTCAGTAAGCAGCAAAAAGAATTACTCGAAGCGTTTGCCGATAAAGCCAACCATAAAGGGTTCTTCTCTCGCTAAACAAACTTCAGCAGCGGTCTTGTTAAAAACTTTTCATGCGATGGGTCTAGCTTCCTCAGTTGCTAATTCTGCAGCGATCGCTCTATTGAGATTATTTATGACACTTCCCTTGATGGCACACATAGCTATATCAGCTTGATGGGCATTGAGCTCGAGCGATTGGCCAGTCTTCATTGGTGCAATTCCGATGCTTAGTGAAACTCCCATGTTTACGCGAGCGACTCGCTCTTGCAATTAAATGTGCTTTAATTTGGGCCTGCTCCAGCGGCATGCTCGTTAGAGTCATTAACCAATTTAAAACCGTTGACGTCTACCACCATTATTAGACCCATCAGGGGTTTGTTTGTTTGATCGCCTTTACGCATATGTTCAATATATTTTTGCCGGAGACCGCCGTATTTATTCAATAAGCCTTCTCAATTTAGAAGACCAGTTAAAGCATCGATTTGAGCTTTTTAGCTTAGGTTTTCAATCAATAATTTGACTGCTTTAAGTGAGACTTCATGAACTTTTCGCAAATTAGCCAGCGCTGCCTTCGGAGTGGCCAGCTATTCTACCAATACATTATTTTGTAGCGTTAACTCGGACAACGAACTGTATGGTGAGTGCTCCTAGCTCCCAAGATATGCGGCGTTTGCTAATTGCGCGTCGGAATAATGGAATTCATTGGTCTGTGCTGCAACATGCGGCGCGGCTGGTAGTTTTGGTTAAATTGCCCTATACAATCATTTCAGTTTTTTTAATCTGACGTTATACTATTATTAATATATGAAAAAACTCATGACATGTTCAGAAGGATTTATTCCTATGATGATTTGCATCGTTTTACTAGTCTCCACGATAATATTCTTTGTATTCGAACGCGTAAGTCATGCCCGCTAAAGTTCAGTAGTAAACACCGCACAGCCTTTAATGTACTCCAAATCAAGCTTGGTTTGGGTGATACTTACACCAGCCAACACGAGTAAGGCAGCTGCTTTATAGCCATCTTGGGCCCGCCCAATAATTTCGCCTGGTTTTGCAGTTATATGGATTCTAGCGAGAGTCGGAAGTGTAGTAATCGACGCCTTACGGCTCAGTCGCTCAAATTTTCCCGTTTGTTTAGGGAACAATTCGATCACGCAGCAGTTTAATTCTTTTGAAGCTCGAAGTTGCCCTACGGTTTTGCCGGCAGCGTTTGCGATCTGCGCACCGTACAAATCGATACCGTAACTTTCGCTGTACATGTAGGGTCGATAACCGCCGGTTCGAGCGCCAATTTCGATAATTTTAGGCCCGCTTGATGTGTACATAATCTCGACATGCACCGGACAGCTCGTTAACTGTAGTGCCGCTATACCGCGCCGCGCGACATCGATAATTTGAGCGGCCACTTCATTTGAGGTGGCCGAGGGCAGGCTGCGGGCAAATAAATAGGTATCATCGACGCCAATATCACTGGCTCGCAAGCAATCAGCTATCATCGGTATTAGCGTGGTCTCCCCAGCGGCATCAACGAAGCCTCCGACGGTGTGCATACTGCCCACCAAAAACTCTTCAATAATAATTCCCGGTGTACCGATAGGGTTATATTTGCCATAGGCTCCGGCAAGTACAGAGGTTAACTTAGTGTAATTAGCACGGAGTTCAGCTAGGTTAGAATTTTTTGTAACGTACAAACTTTTCGTCAGTCCAGCCGGCTTTAAAATTACGGGGAACGACGTCGTTTCAAGAAACTCCTCTACCTCGCGCCATCTGCGAACCGAAGCAAACGTCGGCGTAATAGCTGGATCATAGGCCATAAAAGCCGCTCGCATGAGCGTTTTGTTGGTAGCAGCTTGGGCGGCAGTCACACTTAGCCCCGGCAATCCGTAGTAGGCCGCGATATACGAAGCCGCTACAACGTAATTTTCGTAACCGCTCACCGTTACGGACGTAACATCTTGCAGCTTTAGTTGATCCAGTTGTTTGGTGATGCCGGCCAGACTATCCAGGCGCAAGGTTTCGACGCGAAGTGCATGATGTGGCTTAGCGTTTAAGGTGGCATCCGCGAATATGCCGAATGGGACACTATTTTCGCTAAGGTAGCTAGCCAAGCTTGAGTGAATTTTTCCGATGACCCAAATCATATACACGGTATAATACCTAAAGCGGACCCAACCTACAATTGCTTTAAAATTTAATTTATGCTATAATAGGAGAATATCAGCAGTACGATTTCTTCGTGGGTGCCCGCTGTAATCAAAATCATCACCATGAACAATATTCACCCCACCAGCACGATTGCTTTACTTATTGCCAACTTCCAGAAGCTAGGCTATGCCTGTGACTCGTTTTACCTCTCAAATATACCGATGACAATGTTTACGGCGCCATCGGGTGAAGTCTGGCTGACACATAACAATCGTATCAACTATCCGCTTACCAGCTCGACGGCCCGCGTCGTCAGTCGCAACAAAGACGTCGCCTATGCTTTCGCCGACAAACTGGGCGCTACGACACCGGTAACTCTGTCTATCAACCGCGTAAACGACAACAAAATAAAGTTGCGTGGGATGCTGACCCATGCGCCGCTAGTCGTGAAACCAAATACCGCGTCGCTGTCGCATGGCTTAACGCTCAACGTCAAAACTTTAGCCGGACTTGACACGGCAATCCTAAAAGCTGCTGAGTTCGACGAAACTATTTTGATTCAGCAGCAAATCGAAGGTGAGGAACTTCGTTTCGTGGTGCTAGGCAACAAAGTAAAAGCGGTGTTAATGCGGCAATCGCCCCAAGTTATCGGCGACGGCGAGCAGACTATTGAGCAGTTGATTGTCAGCGAAAACCAGAAGCGCTCGCAGCTCGTCATGGACTACGTCACCTACCCGCAACTCGACGACAAAATGATAGATGCTGCCATTGATCTTAAAGCGGTTCCCGCCAGCAGCGTAGTTGTGAAGCTGGGCCGAGGAACAATGATCGCCAGTGGCGCCTCGATTTATAATGTATTAGCCGAAACGCACTATTCGTATAGCAGCTTAGCTGCCCAACTTGGTAGTTCGCTTGGTAATGGTTTCGTCGTTGTTGATCTGTTTGTTGCTGACCATACGCAGCCGATGACCAGTGATAATTATGCCTTTATAGAATTTAATATGTCACCGGTTCTAAAATTATTTTATAGTTGCCGATATGGCCACAACTATGATGTGCTGGCCGACTTAGTACCGATGATCGACCAAGCCATCACAAGGAGCTCCCATGAATAATTCTCCAATAACAGTCGGCACATTGGAACTGGTATCAATACCAGGTCTAAATATCGTAAGTGTTCTCGCAAAGATTGATACCGGTGCATACTCAGGCGCACTGCATTGCAGCAGTATTACCGTGGTCCTTAGGGGCGTAACGCGTCAGCCGATTTTGAAGTTTATTCCGCTCGGTGATACTAGCTTGTCCACAGAAACAGCCGATTTTAGTCGCCGATATGTCCGAAGCGCTACCGGACATCGGGTAAAACGGTATATCATACAGACTGAGATCGTAATCAAATCAAAACGCTACCCCATAGCGATCGGACTATCGGATCGATCTGAAATGAAACGGGTAGTCCTTATTGGTCGTAGTTTCTTACGCGAAAATAATATGTTGGTCGATGTCCGCATCAACCAAGAACTTGACGACGAAAGAGAGACATTCAAATGAATATAGTTATTTTATCCAAAGGTCCCGGCAACTATTCTACTAAGCGCCTCAAAGAAGAAGCGTTAGCTCGTGGCCACGAAGTCCGCGTTATTAACTACGCCAAGTGTTACGTCACCCTGGAGAGCGGTAACACGGTCGTTAACTACAAGGGCGGTCAGGTCGATAACGTCGACGTTATTATTCCTCGAATTGCCTCAAATCTAACCAAGTATGGCTCATCGATTGTACGTCAGTTCGAAATGCAGAATGTCTTTACCACGACCAGCTCGATTGCCCTGGTTCGTTCGAGAGATAAACTACGTAGCCTACAGCTCTTGGCAAAATCCGGCGTAGGCATTCCTAAAACCGTTTTCGCCCGCGAAACGGCAGACTTTGCCGGTGTCCTCGAGCAAGTTGGCGGCGCGCCGGTTATCATTAAGGTTGCTCGCGGCACCCATGGTAACGGCGTCGTACTGGCCGAAACGCGTAAAGCTGCCCTGGCGGTAATGCAGGCTTTTTACGTGGAGAGTGTGAACTTCTTGGTCCAAGAGTTCATCCAGGAAAGTGCCGGTGTCGACATAAGGGCGTTCGTCGTCAACGGCAAAGTTGTTGCCAGTATGATGCGCCAAAGTCTAGATGATGATTTCCGGTCCAATCTCCACCAGGGCGGCGAGGGTATCCCCGTCAAATTAACGGTAGAAGAGCGTAAGACCGCCCAGAAGGCTGCCAAAGCCATGGGGTTACCGATTTGTGGTGTCGACATGATGCGATCGTCCCGCGGGCCGCTGGTGCTCGAAGTTAATTCCAGCCCTGGCTTTGCCATCGAAAAGGTGACGAATCACAATGTCGCCGCTAAGATTATCGATTACGTCGAGCAGAACGCCAAAGCCCGCCGCAAAAAAGACAAAGTCGGCGCCTAAACTTCCACCCAAACCCAGCTAAAAGCTTGTGCTTGCATGATATAGTTAAACTATGTCGCCGACTATCTTAATTGCGCTAATTATTCTTGTCCCAATTGTTGTCCTGATGGTATTACGTATCAACGCTGCCTTAGTATTTTTGAGTCTCTGTCTTGGCAATATTCTAGTGCAATATGTTGCGAACGATGCGCACTCATTCCTGACATTATTTAGTGCGTCCGATAAGGCGTCCTCGATTGCAGTCGGTAATAATCTCATCAAAATTGCATTACTGTTGTTCCCGCCGTTACTAACCGGTTTATTCATGATAAAAACAGTCAAGGGCGGTCGATTATTCTTAAATATTCTCCCGGCCGCTGGTGTCGGTATGCTTGGTGGACTATTGATCGTGCCGCTGCTGACGCCGCAGCTCACTAAGAGTATTATTAGCTCATCGATCTGGGTTCAGGCGCAGCATGCCCAGAATATTATTGTCGGGGCCAGTGCACTCAGTTGTTTGCTAGTGCTTTGGATGCAACGTCCCAAATCTGGTGGCGAAGAGCATCATCATTAGCGTTTGAACATAAAATACGGCCGTCGTATGTAGAACATGAAGCTGCCAGGTTTGCCGGATGTTTTTATGAGGTGGGTATGTTGGTGAGGAACTGAGCGCTGGGCGTTCGAGGCCGCTCGAGCGTACAGATTGTAACCGTTGGATTCGTATTCACTGATCACATTCATAACATCAAGTTTTTCGGCGTCAGTCAGGTCGTGTAAGCTGAGCACGTGACGCTTGGGCAAAACCAGTAAGTGGTCGACTACATTTCGTAGTTCCCAAACATCGTAATGGACACGGTTTGGAACTACACGGGTATATTTGGTTTCGGCGATACTTTCTTTCTTGGAAGATTTTTCGCAAAATGGGCAGGTGGTATGTTTGGGAAACGAAACATACTTCTGATGACTTTTTCTAGTGTGAAACATGCTAGCTCACATCGTATCATTTTAGGGGGTGGATTGCACGACTTAGGCAATTGCTTTATGCAGTACTTGGTCGGTGTCGGTGATGCCGAGCCGTGCCAAGGCTTCGACTTTCGGTTTATCGATCCTTGCTAGTGAAATAAGCATATTGGCAGCGCTCAAATAATAGCATGTGCTCTATACGTTTAGTCACTTAGAGCGATAGTAGTAATCGTAATTAATAGGTTTGGTCCCTCGATTTTACGAGTTAAGCCGCCGTAAGCCAGTGCTATGCCTATCAATTTCGCTGGACTCACGGTGGGCTGTAGAACTTTTGTCTGGATAGCTACTAATCGTTTAATCTTATTTCTGGTGCCTACGCGACCATAAGTTGCAAAAGTTGCGTCAGCTTCCAGTGGCGGCAAATCTTTGCGATCTGATGCACCGTCAGCGTTCAATAAATCTTCGGTAAGCAATCACCGCTGTTAGCAACTTGTTCTTTACACGCTTTAAACCATTTGATTTCGGCCCCTCTATAGTTTGTAGGTAATCGTTGAATTCTTGCATAGGGCTGTGGTACACGAATTATGATGTTGTGTTCAGCCGACTAACTTCACAGGATCGCTTCACTGCGTTGCGCTCCGCCACTCAGCCATGCTCGATGCAAGCATCTGCGCGTGGCTTCGCTCCACCGAACACTTTTGGATTGCTTCGCAATAGGGTTCGGTGGCCCGAATGTTCGACCAAATTAAAAGACTTAACT
>JACMPL010000022.1 GCA_014377525.1 Candidatus Saccharimonadota bacterium | reverse complement strand
CTACCCGACTGAATAACACCCGAACCATTTCTGAGGCGTGCGCCGTAATATGCTGGCGCTCACCCTGGCGGTGCACAGTCGGCTCGCGGAACCGTAGCAGCGCAATCAAGCTGATGACGGTAAACGGTATTGTTAGGTAATACGTCGCCCGCAAATTAAGCAACGAGACCACCAGCGAACTCGCAAACGACCCGGCAACCAGCCCAGCGCTCATCAGCAGCCGCACCCGCCCCAAATATTTTTCGAAACCAGTCGGCTTGCCGGTCTCCTCGACCAGCGTATCGTAGATCACCGATTCGTAAATGCCGGATTGAATGGCAAAATACAGCCCCCAAAAAGCCGTGCCCAAAATGTAGGGCCAAAAGGCATTGCTGGAGCCGCTAATGAGCGTCCCAGTAATCAGTGACAAGCTGGAAATCGCCAGTACTCCTTTACGGCTCCAGCGGTCAGCCAATATTCCGGCCGGCACATTAACGGCAATGATAATCGCCGCATAAATGACGGCGTTCAAGGCAATCTGCTGATCGCTAAAGCCGATACTCTTCATAAATAACTTTTCGGCGGCGTACCATAAAATAAAGCCATCGAAGAATGCCGTCAGAAATATTGGGCGTAACCGATTGGACAGTTTCTTAGAAGTTTTGATTTTCATGATAGAGAGCTAACTCAAAGTATAGCAGTCGGCTAATGCGACGTCGTAGTCTTAGTCAAGAATTGGTATGATTCAAACCGAGTTTAGTACTCAACAAAATGTCTGTAACAAAAAAACTTTTTATAAAATAGACACCTATCGGATGCTTACCGTTGCGATGCTTGTGGGCATTGTTGGTACGTTCGTGATCACGTCGAGTTCGGCGGCAACAACTAGTTCGGCTGAATTGTACGAAACGCCGTCCAGCGGCAGCAACACGACTGGTCAATCTTTCTCGGTTGCCGTCCGGGTACCGATGAGTGGCAGCAACCTCATAAATTATGCCCATGCCAATCTCGCGTTTAACTTCGCTACACTGAAGGTCACTTCCCTGTCTACTGCCAACGTCCCGCGATGTTGTCCACGAGCCGCTGTTCGCACCGCCAGTTTGAACAAGGAAGAAAGACGCTGCCGACATTCCAGACATGTTCGAAGTCGGTGAGCAACGACTCAAGGCCGTAGAACAGCTGATTGATGCGATAAACCACAAGCAGCAGCAGTAACTATTCGATAGTGTTGACGAAGTCAGCCAGCTCGTGCGGCGTCATCTCAGCTTTGACAAGGTAGCCATCGGCCTGTGCCTCAATATCTGTCCGGACGTCCTCGCGCTGTTCGAGGTTGGTCGTAATAATGATCTTAGCGCGCAGGCTCGGCGTCTGGTTTGGATCACGCAGAGCCCGGAGTATTTCAATACCGGTCATATTCGGCACCATTAGATCAAGTAGAATAATGTCGTAGGTGTCGGTTTGAGCGGCTGCCAAAGCTTTCAGGCCGTCACTCATGACGTCGACGTCATAACCGGCTTTCGTCAGCGAACGATCATACAGTTCAGCAATGAAATGCTCGTCCTCGATACAAAGAATTTTACGGGTTGGGTGCGGGGTGAGTGTCTGGTCTGGTGTTTGATCGGATTCCATACCGCTATTTTAGCAGACTATAGCGTGGACACGTAGCTATTTTGATTAGTAGCTAGCCCGCTGAGCCAAGCCAAGCGCATACTCCGGCCACCAAGTGCCGGCGCTTGGTCCGCCGTTGCAAGTTCCGTCGGATTCACCGGGGCTTTTAATCCAGAGAGCAGCATCGAGCGTTCCGCTGGCATAACCTTGTGGCTTTGTGCCAAGTGCTCGACCAGACGGATTACACCAGTCACCGTTACTACCGAGCCCGTTTCGGCTCGTGTCGATGATGTAGTGCTTGCCACCGACCAGACCGGTCAATTGATTTGCATAGCTGGCGACATCAGAAGTTTTTTGAAAACCTGAAACGTTCAGCGAAAAACCTTGGGCTTTGGAAACTCCAGCTCGGTTGAGGCGGTTCGCCATATCGCTGGCCGGCACCCAAGTGCTGGCGTCGATGTAAACAAGGGCACCCTTGGCACTCAGAAGGCTGATGGCCTGCGACAACATACTGTAGCGGGCCTCTTGGTCGGCAGAACTCAGGCACGTTATTAGGCCAAGCGCATCCGGCTCAAGAACGACAATAGTTTTACGCCCTGAAATGCCGTTAGCCATACCGGTGGCCCAGGAAAGATAACTTGATTGGGAGCTGGCACCGCCAGCTGAATAATTGCCACAATCGCGCGACGGTATATCGTAGGCTACCAGCGTTGCGACAGCGCCTTGGGCGGTGGCAGCGCTGACGATTGCATTGGTTGAGGCTTGGACATCGGGCAGCCAATCGCCCAGCCAAATTGCTCTTGGTGTCCCGGCTATTTTGTTTATTTGAGCGGCATCAGACGGCCGAGTGCTACTCCAGGATTTACTTTCGGCGATGGCGTTATCGGTGGCCGTATCGTAATAAAATTTTAGGCCGTACAGGGCGTTGTACAGTGGTGCTGGGGCGACTGTTTTGGGTGCTATTACTGACGTCGTGGCGGCTGCTGCGCCGGCCGATGATTTAGGTGCGGCTACTTCTGCGCCAGCGGTGGCCCCATTAGCCGAAGCTACCGAGTTACCGCCCGCGTTAAGTGGCGTTAGCGTGCCGCTACTATGTCTATTAGCCAAATTTGTCGAGGCTTGGCTGATCGGCGCCAACGTAATGGTTGGCACTGCGCTGGCCGCGAGGGTGGCATGAACAGCGACTACTCCTAATATAAGGAGTAGTGTGACAAAACTAAGAGGGTAAAAGTTTTTGAATTTCTTGCCAGTTTTGTGAGCACGATGTTTGTATATTTGCATAATGTATCTACTATCATTATACACGCAACGTGTTTATGTTTTAAGCCCAGATACTGAGTTTGTGTTTTTTGACAATAGTTTTTTGAGTTTTTTGCCAGTTTATTTTGCAGGTGAATTCAATTAGCGACGATACATCGAGTGGTTTTTGATCCAACCATGGGCGCCGCGGACAATACCATTGTCGCCGTTTTTCTTAGCTTCTTCGGATAGCTGGCTGTATGGCAATAAGGTGAATCCGAACGTGCTACCAGAGTCCTCTTTACTTCGTACCCAGAGGTTACCACCATGGGCCGAAACCATGGTTTTGGCGAGATACAAACCCAGTCCGGTGCCGCCAATTTGGGCTCGGTTACGGTGGTCACGGTAAAACTTAGTAAACAGGTTCGGCAGGACATTCGTAGCGATACCCAACCCGAAATCTTCGATTGTCGTCTCAACTAGGCCCTCGGTCGTGGTGTGTGCATCAATTTTGATAATGGGACTGGTGCCACTGTATTTTATGGCGTTATCGATCAGGTTATTGAGTACTTCATGGATACTTAGCCGGTCAACCCCGACGGCTGGTAGATTGGGCGCGATGGTCGTTTCGAGCGTTATGCCGCGGACTTTAGCACGTAAGCTGAGGTTTTCGACGGCGCTCGTCAAAATACTGTACCAATCCTCTTCGTGAAGTTGCAATTCGAGCTGATCATCGTCGATCCTGGCAACGTTAAGGATGTTATTTACGAAAGAAGTCAGTTGTTGCGCGGTGGCTGACATCTTCTGCATAAAATCAAATAGCTGCGGGTCGACTTTCCCCGCTAGCTCATCTTCGAAGACTTCGATATAACCGCGGAGTAGCGTAAGTGGCGTTCGAAGTTCATGGACGCTAAGGGCGATAAAACTGATAGCTTGATCGTCCTGGCTGTACTGCTTGGTGTGGTCAAACAGCACCATAATTGTCTCCATTTGATCGCTATTATCTTTGTTATAATACCCGGCCAGATCAAATAACCGCGTTGGATGGTTATCGCGCACATTCAGCCGAACCCGTTCCCAACTATGAATACTGGTGGCATTGTTCTGCTTGGCATCTTTGAGCCAGGTGTCAAACGTGTCATCGTTTGGAAACGACATATCGAGCGCCATGTAGACATTCTTGCCAATCAGCTCGCTAGCGGCAATTCCGATATACTCGGCTACTGCTTGGTTGGCAAATTTGATAGTTTCCGAGCTATCCATAACTATCAGGGGCAGCGGTAAATTATTAGCGACAAAGCTATGACTGAGGTCGGCATTCTCGATCTTGGTGGAAGCGGCAACTCTTTCGGCGACACTGGCTAGCTGATAAATCTGACCAGTCAAATTGGTAACGAGTTCACGGCCAATTTTGAGTTTGGCGGTGTCCGGTGGTGCCATCGGCGTATTACCCTCGGGCGCAATATGTAGAATGATCTGCCAGATAGCTTTTAGCGGTTGCATGGTAAGTTTTGACGCAGTCGAGGCGAGTAATAGGCTACTAATCAAAGCCACTGCCAGCCCGGCCCCGAGAACAATAAATGGACTGATGGCCAGGTAGTTTTGGGCGTACCACATAGCTCCAATAACAATAAAATTTTCAATCAACAGGACTGCGAACAAGTAATTGGCGATTTGCTTGCGGACTTGTTGTACGTGATCCATGGCTACGGACTTGAGGTTACGTTACTGGCGCTGCCCACGGCAGTTAACCAGGTTTGACCGGGGTTGAGACCAACTGGTTTGCCAGCCGCATCAGTAAAAACAAATTGTTCTTTGTCACTGTTTTTGGTCCAAGTCGCCGACACAACGACGCCATCCTGGAAAATATAAGCTTGGCCACTGCCGATGGTGCCGTAATCGGAGTGCTTACCGTCGACCTGAATACCGTAGGGCATCACTAACCCGACAACCACCTTAGGGCTGATTTGTACGCTTCCGGTGGCGTCTAGGTGTGCAGCACCACCCTCGCTACGCTGGTAACTATTGGTCGTCGGGTTGTAATCGTAGTGGACATTATAAAGTGGGCCAGATAGTGTCAAGTCGATTGCTTTGGCGGTGACTTGCTTACTCGGGCTTTCTGGTTTGCGGACGAATCCGGTAAAACTACTGGCCGTGTATCCCTTGCCGACCCCGAGCGCGACTAGACGATCGATCGAGGTGTAGACGTTGTGTGGCGCGGCGCGGGAGGAGATGCGGTCGTATGCGCCGGCATTATAAAACTGGTCAAGATCTTTGATGCCTTTGGATTTGATCTCGGAAATCGCCTGTGGGCTACCGCCGACATGGGCATAGTTAGCGTCGAACCCGAGGGCCCATTGCAGGTAATATGGCCGTGCACTGCGGACAGGTCCGACGGCACTGGGGGCAGTATCTTGATAGAGTGCTAAGAACCTCGTAATACCACCCTCGGCAATCGCTTCGAACACGACATTGGCTTGGCTGAGCCCAGATTGGGGCCGGGCGTCCATGCTATTTTCGATCATCACACCAGTTACTGGTTTTGCGTTGATTGATTGGTCGACCGGTAAGCCGCTTAAGGTTGAAGGAACGGTCGTTGGCTTTGGTGGTACGACCGGTTTAACGACGATTTTGTGCGGAGCGGCTGTGACTACCTCGGGGTGGCCACGCATCAGCGCCCAAGAACCAATACCGCTACTTAGTAGTACGATCACGAGTAGACCGATGAGCACTTCTTTTCTTTTTGGGGGCCAGTTCAAGGCTAATTTACTAAAATGATGTTTTAGCCCTTTTTTTGGCATACCGCTCGACACTCCGGAGATGGTATTGAACTGTGTACCAGTCCGTGCAGCTTCGATTGCGGCGACCTCTTCGGGCGGCCGGAACGATGCAACAGTAGTAGAGACCTCGTCAGGCGGGGCGGTTTTGGGGGTGGTACTGGTTGTTTGTCTTTGTATTTCCGGCTGCCGCACACCAAGTGCACTCAGCTTGACCGGTAAAGACTTACGCCGCTTGGGAGCAGGCCTAAAGTCATCAATCATACGTTATATTGTATCAAATTTAGCGCCTGCCGTCTAAAGCTTAATCACTATGCCAGGTGGGTACTTTGACTATCGATTCGTTCTAGACAACGGTCTTTTCCAAGCAATGCCATTGTCTCAGCGAGCCCTGGGCTGGCCGGCGACTGGGTTGTCGCGATGCGAATAAGGCTAAACAGGACACCGGGTTTCTGCCCGGTCGTTTCGAGCAGCCGATTAAGCCGATCCGTCAAGTCTGCGGCGCTGAAATTGCTGTCGGCGATTTCGTTCCGAGCAGTCTGCAGCCAGCCTAGTAACTCGTAGCTTGTGAATTTCTTTAATTGCTTATTGCCGCTGATAAGTTCAGGATTGACTGGTAAATCGATGAAGAAAAACCGCGATAATTCAGGGATTTCATTAAAAAACTTGAGTCGTTCTTGTATGAGCCCAAGGACGCTTAGCTTGTATTCTGAGCTGGTAGAGGCCGCTTCGTCTGGCCAGTATTTAGCGACGCGAACAGCTAATTCATCCAGCGGCAATCCACGGATCCAAGTGCCATTCATCCACTCCAGTCTTTTTTCGTCAAAACGAGCGCCGCTTCGTTGGACATGGTCGAGGCTGAATTTTGCGACAAGTTCTTCGGTCGTAAAGATTTCTTGCTCCGTGCCATCGTTCCAGCCCAGTGAGGCGATAAAATTACGTAGCGTTTCCGGCATAAAGCCGTCTCGGATATAGTCTAGAACGTCTTTTGCGCCGTCACGCTTACTGAGTTTTTTATTGCCATTTTCGGCCATAACATGAGGCATTGTCGCCATGATCGGTGGCGTAAGACCAAGCGCCTCGTACATATTAAGATAGTTCGGTACGCTGGCCAAAAATTCTTGGCCACGCATAATGTGGGTAATTTCCATTTCGGCGTCGTCAATGATATGTGCAAAATTGTACGTCGGGTAACCGTCGGACTTCATGACTATAAAATCGTCGATTACTTCTGGCCCTGTTTGCAAATCACCCATGACAGCGTCGGTCCAGGCATATGGTTTTGGGTCGGATTTGAAGCGCAGCGGCCGCAAGCCATCCCAAATTGGCGGTGTCTCCGGCCGGTGATTGCGGTACAAGAAGGCCTGTTTGTTAGCCCGGGCTTCGTCGCGGTAAGCTTGAACTTCATCGATACTGTATGGATCGGCGTAAGCTCGGCCGCTGGCAACCAGCTTGTCGGCCCAAATCTTATAGTTCGCTAAACGTTGGCTTTGAGTATACGGTGCAAACGGTCCACCGATGTCAGGGCCTTCGTCGTAATCGAGGCCAAGCTGATGCAAGCTGTCCATAAGATGTTTGCGGGCGCCAGCGACTTCGCGTTTCTGATCGGTGTCTTCGAACCGTAAAATAAATGCGCCGTTATTTTGGCGAGCCAGCAGCCAAGCGAACAGTGCGGTTCGAATGCCACCGACGTGGAGAAAACCAGTCGGGCTGGGCGCAAAACGGGTTCGGATTTGTTTCATAATAATAAGTATATAGAAGTATACGCTTCAGTAAAACCGGTTCTGGGGTTTGCCAGATCAAATTCGCTACATTAATTTCGCTACATCGAGCTGGCAATATCGAGTAACTGCTTGTCGCTCAGGCTACCGCCTGACTGCACTTGATACCAGACGCCGTTATCTACCCAGGTCGCGTTATTTTGACCGTAGAGATATACAGTTCGGCCAGCTTCGTGAATTTCTTGGTAGCCTTTGCCCGCGGTATTACTAGCGACGTAGGTGCTCTTGAGGGTTTCGCTATCCCAATTTGAAGCTTTTTGTGTGATCGCGAACGAGCGATCATCGCTATTACTATTAAAGTTGACGGCAACCGAGCCAGTGTTGTAGGTAAATTTACCGACTGCAAAGCCAGATGGTCGATAATTCGGTAGCGTAGCGCTAAAGCCGGCCTTGTTGGATGCCAGCTTCAGGGTAACGTTCGTCGCGTTCTGATACGCGATAAAGCCACCTAACACGAGTACTGCCAGGCTAGCAGTCGCCAGGCTACGTAAACGCGGTGATAAAAATCGATTTTTCGTGTGATGTTTGACTGGTTTGTAAGCTGGTTGCTGATGCGAGGTTGCCTCTGCGAGTGCTTTCTCGAACATGGTGAGTTTTAGCTGGTTACTGGCGAGGGTTCTTTGAATATTCTGCTCCGAGCTGCGGACTTTGGCAACCTCAAGTTGGTGAGCCTGGACGCTATTTGGATGCGCTGCTTTTGGTCGCACAGCCGTGTTCTTGGCGTATTTAGAAACCAGGGCATGTTTAACGACGCTACTAGCATGCCTGAGCCGCGTCGGATCAATCTGTTGAATTGACGATTTTAGGGCGATAGTTGCGATTTGTTTCTTGGCCAGCGTCATGTCGTGCTGTACCTTAAGACCGCGTTTGAGGCTAGGATTTGGTTTGGTGACCGAGCGACGCATTAACGTCTTAGCTGTTTGAAGAGTATGCGCTTGATGGTGTTTGGCTGGTGCACGAGCCATGTCCATAACTGGTTTATTACTGATTGCTACCAAAGCCGGCCGCTCGGGCATTCGCGATTTTGCCAGCGGCTTCGCCGATTTCATTCCGGCAGTGTGAACGATACCATCGATACTACGAGCAGTACTTTTGATAGCCGCAGATGTACCGGCCGACGTTAATCGTTCACCGGTTTTAGCGTTGTAATGCTGCCCATTTATCTTTATCGTATTGTTGATTTTAGTCACCTTATTTCGTCCTCGAGGCTAGCGTAAGCGATATATCAATATTTTAACCTGTATGGCCCCCTGTCTGCAAGTAAATTATGTTATATTCGATAAGAATAAGTGGTAATCGCGCAACCGCATGCCTATACTACTAAGCGGACATGGATTTTCTTGACCCTAAAAAGCGCCGCCAACACATTATTATGTTGTATATCGGTTATGGCCTTATCAGCGTTGCAATTGTAGCAACCTCAGTTGTGCTGCTCTACCAATCGTATGGCTTTGGTATTAACCGCAAGGGTGATGTCATCCAAAATGGATTATTGTTTTTATCGAGCCAGCCGGCCGCCGCTGATATCACTATTAACGGTAATTTAGTCGGTACCAAAACCAATACTCGCTTAGTTACACCAGCCGCTACCTATAAAATAGCGCTTAGTAAATCTGGCTATGACGACTGGAAACGCGTCATTATTCTTGATCCGAGTAGTGTCGCCCGGTTTGATTACCCGATTCTGATACCGTCCAAACTGACAACGACCGCTCTGCAAACCTATTTTGGGCCTCCGACCATGGCGAGTCCAAGCCCGGACCGTCGTTGGCTGGCGATCGGTGAGCCGGGTGCGATGACTACGTTCGATATATTCGATTTTAATAATCCAGCCAAAAACGCGACGGTTATTAAATTGCCTGATGGTCTCCTTACCAAAGCCACCGTGGCCGAAAGCTGGCTCCCCATGGAATGGTCAGACGATAATTCGCACCTTATGCTAAAGCACGTGTACGATGACAAATTCGAGTATATTCTACTGAACCGAAGTAATGTCGCCGAATCGGTTAATCTCAGCCGCTCGCTCGGCGCTAGCGCGGATGAGCTGACGTTTAGAGACAAAAAATATGATAAATATTATCTGTACACTGCTGCAACGAAGCTGCTCTCTACGGCAACCTTGCAGAATGCTACTCCGCAAACTGTTATCGAAAAAGTTCTCGAATACAAAACCTACGGCAATGATATTGTCCTGTATGCCACCGATGATACTACACCGCCCAGCAAGGTAAATGTACGAATTCTCGATGGCAATAAGTCGTACGCTGTTCGTACCCTACCAAGTGATACAAACTATCTGTTGGATATTACCAAGTACGATGGAACTTTTTTTGCAGCTGTTGGTGCGACCAGCGATAATCGGGTATCGATTTACAAGGACCCCGAAGCGCAAATTACCTCGGCACAACGCCTAGCTGTGCCCGTCAACGTATTGAAAGTAACGGCTCCTAATTACATTAGTTTCTCAAGTAATGCGCAATTCATCATGGCCGAAAACGGTCAGCAATTTTCGGTGTACGACGTGTTCAATAAAAAAGATTACAACTACACGTCATCTGCGCCGTTAGATATGCCGCAAACGCATGCGACCTGGATGGACGGTAACCGGTTAACATATGCCAGTGCCAATAACATGCACGTGTTTGATTATGATTACACGAATCGCCACACGCTCATGCCAAATACCAGCAGCTATACCCCGTTCTACTCACCGGACTACCGCACGATTTACACCTTGAATCCTAATAAGTATGGCGCTGGTTACAGTGTGTTTAAAACCAGCTTGTTAACACCAGCCGATCAATAATATTTGTAATTTTATATAATTTAGTTTATAATAAATTTGTATGTGGTCCCATAAATATGTCTGAATCCAGTAATCGTGTACCAAACTTCTGTTCCGATTGCCCGCAAGGGTTGTACGGTCGATTATATGGCGTTATCGGTCCCGATCAACTACCTCGCAAAGCTGTACAAGACAGCCACGACGCTATTATGGCCACGTATGTGGCTACTTGCAGCGAGCCTTACGAAGGCCCGCTGTCGACCGTCACCGATGACCAAGCTAAAAAAACCAGAACTCGCTACTGCGTAGCAGCTATGGCCGCCGCCTTGGACCACCCTATGGCCAATATCGTGCTCCAAACTGACGAGCATTACGCGTAAGGTCTAGCCGTTGCGATTTACCTTGCTAGTCCAGCGGATGACGAATGCCACGGCAAGTATCAAAAAGACAATCAAAATCGTCTTACCAAAACTTTGACTGAGTACTCGGCTGAGTAGCGTCGGGCCGTTACCTGGCAGCGTTGTCGCAGTGTTTTTTACTGCGCTGGCAGGTGTTGCCACTGGTGCGGCGGCGTTTCCGGACGGATCAGGGCTGATCTGCTGACCAACCACGACCAGGCGCTTCAGACTGGTACCAGGCGGGTCGCAGGTGATAAGTGTGGCGGTTGCCGGCTGGCCGGCAACCGGCCCAAGGACTCCGATCTCCGACGGATCAACCACTTTTCGATCGATTACTTTGTAGACGTACACGATCTTGTTATGCGTTAAATAAAAAGTGTCGCCGGGCACGAGCGTATGCAACAGCACGAAGGCAAATTTGTACTTCCCTTTATTAAAAATATTGTTGCTAGAGTGGCCAAAATAGGCAGCGTTGCCCTGTTGTCCAGGGTTTACAGTGGTTGGATAATGGACAACACCATCTTCGAGATCAGTTTGAATATCCTCCTCATTGATCGAATTAGCACCATATTTTACGGGAATTTGAACGTTGATTTTTGGAATAATGACTTCGGGGTTAGCCGATGGTGCGACTGTGCTGCTGTCAACGATAATTGGCGTCGCTGCGGCAACTCGACTCGGCTGAATGAACGGTGCGATAACGACCTCGTTGAAGAAGCTAAATAAGAATATCAGTACCACCAACGTGCCCATACCGAGTCCGAAGGCCAGTGATTGGAGGTGATGTTTAAGTTTTAGTTTACCACCGGCCGTAACGGTGTCACGGATTGCCGATTGAACTTCTCGTGCGCTGCGAGTATCGCGGGTGACACGTTTCTTGGGTGTTGTGCGGGCCGCTTTCTGCCGTTTAGCCCAAGCCGATAAGTTCTTATGTTCGGCTAACAGCTGTGGATCAAAATCGGCCGTTCCAGTATACATTTGACCGGTGCCTGGCTGCACTGGCGGCAGGATATTATGCGTCGCCGGGTTGGCAGCAGTAGCCGCATCGGCCATAACTTGCGGTTGCACAACCGGGTAGATAGCTTGTTGAACCGGTTGTGATGTAATACTGCCGCTGGCATAGAATTCTTGCCAGACTTGATGTTTTTGATCGCTCGGCAAACCGGTGTAATAATTATGCCATTCAGTTTGGATCGTCGCTAAATCTTTGCCAGAATTGTTGAGTTCATGCATGAACTGTTGATGTTTGCTGCGCACGACAGCGGCTTCCGCTTCGACTATTTCTTCAGCGGCTGACGGTTCTCCGGCGTAAATCCGCGCGACCTTATCACGAATAAGATTGGCAGCAGTTTCGCTGTCGACTTGGGTCTGCGCGCGGACATTAGCGCCCGTGTCGTCGTTTGTAAATGAAGTATCTGACATATTTACTACTTTATCGCATTTTTTGTAAGCTGATCTAGCTCCCTGTCAATAAGTATAGTACAATACACCCCTGTAACGCACCTTTATAACCAAAATTAAACTAACCAGAAGTGTTTACGCTTATGGAACGCTCGGGCGAGTGGCGGAATTGGTATACGCGCGCGACTCAAAATCGCGTTCTTCGGATTGAGGGTTCAAGTCCCTCCTCGCCCACCAAATAAATAGACCTAGCAGTAGCTAGGTCTATTTATTTGGTCGCGCGCAGCGGACTGAGGAGCCGTACAAGGCAGGATGATCCCTCCCCACTCCAAGTAATGTATTGATTAATCTAATAGTGATCCTCGATTGGATGCATGGGCTTGGAATATCTTAGCTCGAGGTATTGAGTTTGATATGTTTAGTGTCGCCTATATTCAAAATCCAAAAAGCAAAGATACTGCTGGCTTTGACGCTGCAGTTGAGCCAGAACAATTAAGTGCTGGGAGTTTGCAGCAGTTACTCGACACAGTTCAACAAGAGTTAGAGGCAGGGATACTTTGCTCTTACGGTCTTCCAAACCGGCTTGGACATGCTTGTGGCCCCGAACTGTTTAATCTGATGAGAGCGGTCTGTAATGATGTTATCGAAAAGCGCTCGTATATTTTAATTATAAGAGCGCGGTTGTGATTCCTTCAAACCCTTTAGAAGGATTTTGAACCCACCAGGTGACAGCTTGTGAGCCAATCCACAGTTCGGCGTTGTCCAATGGGTTTTTTGTGACACTAACTTGTCCGTCAACCGCTAGGCAGATGTTATCGTGATGGCGCAGGCAAATATGTAGGCGATGTTTCTTGCTGAATTCATGCAAGGCTTCCACCAGTCGTAAAAAATCCATATTGGAGGTAAAAGCAGTCGTAAAGTGCACGGCCTGTGCCAGCTTTTGTAGCTGCTGCGGCGTCGCTACTATGAGCGCATTACCGCGGTTTAACAGCGGTGCCGGTACGGCGATAAAATAATCTATACTATCGCCGACAAGAGTCAACTGGCCGGTATATTTTTCGGCTAATTTTTCGAGTACGATCGCAGTTTCGCTGTTACGACCAAAATCACCGGCCAAAAGTACCCCTTCGGCCCACAAAGCGGCTGGTAAAAATTCACCGAGCGATGTTTGAGAGAAGCTACCGCTCGGAGTGCTAGGACAAAACTCAGCGGCGGGAAAGATTTTTCCAACCGTTCGGCGCAGTACGTCTGGAAGTAGAATTCGGACTGCCCCGATCCCGGCTTTTTCGGCTAGGCCGTAGGCTTCGGCTGGTTTTGCAAATGTCTGGGCATGACCACCGATAATCACTAATTTTCCAGCATACAGCCTGTTTTCTGGCCGACTCCACAACATGTCCGGGAACAATGGTTCGGCAGCCGACTGACGGAATAAATAAGATTGTGGTTGCATAGCTAAATAGTAGCACGCCGCTGTGTGAGAATGTTGACAGTAGTTCTTATCGATGCTGTGTATAGCAATTTTCATGAGCAATCCAATGCCTGAGACGTTTATTTTTCAAACAACTGTCCAACGGGAAATCTCGCCACGCTTACCAATTAGGCTGATAGGCTTGGGTATGGCCGGATTATTGCTTACTAGTTGTACCGCCGCACAAACGCCGAGCGGTGGCGCTGCTAGTAGTACCGTCACAGAAACGACGCCGCTGCCGAGTCCGGTTGAATCGTCAACTTCGCAGCGCACACCTAACCAGACAAGCTGCACGCCTACCTCAACCCTGAACCCTGCTTTGTCGGAGACGTGTCAGCTTGATACTGGTTCAATCTACTCCGGTGGAAAATTCAACCAGGGCAATAGCGATGACATAACAAACCAGCTATCTGCCCTGGCAGTCGCCAAAAACAATAACCCAATTAGTTTCGCCGATACACGGCACGCGGCGTCCCTGCTCGCCAATGCCACTATTGACGATAAATATGCCGCCGGATTAACGATTGCTAACCAAGCGCCAGTCGGTGCAGTTCCGTCTGTCGGCGAACTACTGGTGGCCGTTGCCGCTTTGCCGCCGGATGCAGCTCAAAGAAGTTGGTGCACTGTACCAAACGATCACCGATGGCTACGGCCCGCGAATCGCCAATCAGTCCAAGGGACTGGCATCAGAAACGTATCGACGTATCCAAAACGCATACCAAGAATTCAAAAAAGTTCACCCCGATATGTTGGGTCCTAATTAGCCTAAAAAATTTAGCCTAGTAATCAAGCGTTACACTGACTGGGCAATGGTCGGAGCCGAATACATCGGCATGGATTGCAGCGCCAATAACATGCTCTGCAATGGTTGGAGAGACTAAGAAGTAATCGATGCGCCAGCCAACATTTCGTTCGCGTGATTTTGCAAAATGACTCCACCAAGAGTAATAGCCATTGCCCTGTTTGAACATACGCAGGCTGTCAACAAAACCGGCATCGACAAAATTCTGAAAACCGCTGCGTTCTTGATCAGTAAAGCCCCTTTTGCCGCGGTTTGGTTTGGGATTTGCTAAGTCATCTTCGGTATGAGCAACGTTAAGATCGCCGCAAAATACGACTGGTTTGGTACGTTCGAGCTGCTGACAGTACGCTAAAAACGCCGGATCCCACTGCTTTTCACGGAGCGGAATCCGACTTAAATCATCTTTAGCGTTGGGGGTATACACAGTGACGACCCAAAATTTTTCAAATTCTGCTGCAATAACTCTGCCTTCGGCGTTCGGATCACCGTAGGTATCGCCGGTGACGCTGTATGCTTTGAGAATGTCTTCTGGAAAACCCGTCACTACCTGCAGTGGGCTGGCTTTGGACAATATAGCTGTGCCGGAGTAGCCGGGCTTCTCGGCAGAATTCCAGACAGCTCGGTATTCACCGAGTTCGATATTAACTTGATCTGGCTTAGCTTTGATTTCTTGCAGGCAGATAATGTCGGGATTCTCAGCTACTATAAACGAATTCCACAGGTCTTTTTTTTGAACTGCTCTTATTCCGTTAACGTTCCAGGAATATATTTTAACCACTTCTGCCTACTTTCTGCCGCTGTATTAAGGTTTGGCTATTCGAACCGCTAACAAATGAAGACCTTGGTTGGTCTGCCGAAACGCTTTCTTGACGATGATCATATCAGTCTACAAAACGGTCGCCCCTACCGCCATTGTATCAATTTTTGCGAACCGCTCAATAGTAGGTGCCAAGCTTTCAGTAAATAATTGAAACCGGTTATCAATGTTTTCTATGAAAAATCCCAGGGTGCTGCGCATGGTCTCAAAGCTCAACTCAATCGCAAGCTGACTATTGAAAAATCGCTCATCAAGTTGCTCATCGACATGATCCAAAATCAGTGTGATCTGGTATTTGAGAGCATCGGCTACGTCCTGCTTGCCGGCGAGCTCTAAGCGCAGCTCGGCAGCTATTGCCGCCAAATCATCTTTTGTGGCCATAGTTTTCGTGATGATAGTAATCGCCGCAAATAATTGGTCGATGCGATCTTTGATTCGATCGAATTGAGCATCCATGGCATCGAATCGAGCATCGACGGCAGATTGAACATCCATAAAATGCCTGGTCGTTAGGTAGCCATTGATGTTTAAAGGGATAGAAGTTTTATCGTGCGAACTCATAGCTAAGTTATAAGCCAGTGTCTGATTAATCAAGCATAAGTTAATAACTATTTAATACTTTCACTTTAGCCAGCTAAGAGCCGCAAAACTAATTGCTCAAATGTGGTGTCGTCCTATAGAATAAGCAATTAGATGACAATAAACACCCCCGACGAACGCATACAGCAGCCCTATTCTCGAGTACTTTTAAAACTTTCCGGCGAACAGCTGTCCGGCCAATTCGATAGCGGGATTGACGCCGAATTCTGCGCTTGGATGGCTGAGGAAGTGAAAAAAGTTGTCGATAGTGGTACGCAAGTTATTATTATGGTTGGCGGTGGTAATTACGCTCGAGGTGCTCAGCTGGCTGGTCATGGAATCCGTAGGGTTACCGCTGACCACATCGGCATGCTAGCGACTATGATGAACGCGCTGGCTTTGACTGATATTTTTGAATCCTGCGATATACGAACACGCTGTCTATCAAATATTTTTGCTGAGCAAGTTGCTGAGCCATTTGTCCACCGACTGGCTAACAATCATCTCAAAAAAGGCCGAGTTGTTATTGTTGCCGGCGGCATAGGTCGACCGTACCTCACGACGGACACGGCTGCAGTTTCACTAGCATTAGAGCTAGATTGTCAGGCGGTTTTAAAGGCTACTAAGGTTGACGGTGTCTATGATAAAGATCCCGCCAAGCATGCCGATGCTGTTAAGGTCTCCACTATTTCCTTCCAGGATGCTGTTACCGATGATGCAATTAAGGTCATGGATACAGCCGCACTTGGCCTAGCCCTTGAACACAATCTGCCAATTATTATTTTTGATGCTACTAAAGCGGATAATATCTTGCTTGTTACCCAAGGAAACGCCGTCGGTACCAAAATTCACTAAATTTTCGGTAGATAACAGACTTAATTGTTCTGCAAGCAAGTGACGGCAGTTACGACTGCGCACCAGGGCGTCGATTATTTAGATTTTAATCGACTCGCGATTGGCTATGTAGCCACTGCCACGTAAATGACCGACTAACTAGTTTAAATTGTGCTGCGTATTACGTGTAGTCGTATCGGTGCCTAATCCGCTGGCTTGGTGGCTAATCTCAGCACCAAACGCTTGTCTAGTAGTGTCTATAAACGTCGATTTGTCACGAATGATTGCTTGAGGTGGAAGCTGGTCCGAACGTGGCGCTAACCCGTCAACTCGTTTCACGGCCGTACCAATTGCTAAAAATTCAATAAGTTCACTCCCGACTTGATAGATGTACGTTTTGATTCCAACTACCATATCCGCGCCTATGCTAGCGGCTTGGTCTTGGAGCTTCTTGAGCGATTTCTCGCGTGCTCCGTACACCATTTCCGTTAATGTAGTTACCTCCCCCTTTGCAATGCCTCTCAAAGCCGCCTTAACGCCTCCAATGACACCCAATGAATAGACAGATGTACCAAGTACAAGTTGCATTGGAGCGCACCCCATGCGCATAACATTCCACATTTCTTCGGCTGTAAGATCGCTAGTAATTACGCCACCTGCTTGCTGGGCAATCATGGTAAGCCCAGCGTGATATGAAGCTGTGCCAAGCATCATCATCTCTTGGATACCATTATCGCCGACAGGCACAATCGTCGTGCGAATACCAACTACGCTATTAGCATTTATAGCGCGAGCGTCATCACTGATACGCTGAAGTGCTAGATTGCGAGTAACAGTGAATGCGTTACTATATTCCGTTACTTCTCCATGAGCCATTTGCCGCAAACTACCTAATAAATTACGCGCTAATCCAATTGAATATGCAACGTTACCGAATGCTAACCGCATTGGTTGAAAGCCAGCGTCAATTTGACAGAAAAGTTCTTGACCATCTGCCGAAGACGTCATGTAATTATCTGTCGGAGTTGTAGTGTCGCGACTGTATAAGCTTGAACCGATGGATAAAAACTCTATATTACCTGGGTGAAAGATAACCTCACTGGTAACACCAGTTGCTCCGATAGCATTGGCTTGTCTTAGCTCAGTTTCTAAACGTTGAAGTCCTAGTCGACGACCTTCTGAAATCATATTAGTGTACTGGGGTACTTCTCCGCCAAACGCAGCGTGAAGGTTTGAAGCAATACCACCCAAAGCACCTAGAGAATAGACGCTGTTACCTACCAAAATGTTGCCAGGTGTATAGCCGGCCATAGCGACGCAGTATAATTCATTGCCAGATAGGCCGGTACATATGACTAACGGTTGGGAGCTCAGAACATTCAGGGGAGTAACGGGCGTATTTGTTTGCTGAGAATTTCGGTTAAATAGGCTCATAATTCTTATGATACAACTAGACAAACTCATTCCCTAATTCGATACGGGCAAAAGAAGTAAGCATGATAGCTGCTTTTTTGGCCGGAGGCTGAAATTATATCTTTCCGAGCAAAACTAGCTAGTAATTGGCGGAGAGGATGGGATTCGAACCCACGATAACGTCACCGCTATACACACTTTCCAGGCGTGCTCCTTCGACCACTCGGACACCTCTCCTCGGTTGCTAGTGCCAAATAATGGCATTAGACTCAAACCGTATTATACAGAATAAGTCGTAAATTTCTGGCACTTCTCTCAATAGAGATGATGGTTATGTTTACCAGGGGTGGAAATTACTACGTTAGTTGCTTGCGAAGATTGCAAAAAACGGTTTAAACTATAGTCTATATGGCTTTAATAGAACTTAACGATACCAGCAAACTCTTTGGCTTTGGCGATGCAACTACTTTGGCGCTCGATGATGCCAACTTGGTGATTGAGCGCGGCGAGTTCGTAGCGGTAATGGGCCCGAGCGGTTCTGGCAAAAGCACGCTTATGAATATTATTGGATTACTCGATCGGCCGAGTCATGGCGTTTTTAAGCTCGATGGCAAAAATGTATCCAAGCTTCGCCCAAATCGGGCAGCTCGCGTGAGGCGTGATACGATTGGTTTTATTTTTCAGTCGTTCAACTTACTGCCGCGCTTAACGGTTTTAGAAAATGTCGCGCTGCCACTTGCCTACAAAGGCGTATCGCTATCTAAGAGACTCAAGATGGCTAGCAATATGCTAGAACGGGTAGGAATTCAAGATCGTGAGTATTACCTGCCAAATCAGCTTAGCGGCGGCCAGGCGCAGTGCGCGGCCATTGCCCGAGCGCTCGTAAACGACCCTAAACTTATTATTGCCGATGAGCCGACTGGAAATCTTGATAGCGCCGCCTCGCGGCTGGTCATGGAGCTACTGAGCGAAGTGCATAAAATGGGTAACACGATTTTATTCGTGACGCATAATCCAGAACTTACTCGTTACGCGACACGGGTGGTTTATATGCACGACGGAGCGATTATCCACGACGAAAAAACTGCGCTTGGACAGGTCGCGTCTACCGCAAAACGGGCATTATACCGTTTGCCCGTTACAACGGAAGAGGATGATCTAGCTGGCGTGTCGGCGCTCATGAGGGCTTTGCCGGGTAAGCCTGCCGTTCCGACTCGTAAATCGACTCGTAAAAAGGCCGCCAAGACGGCTGGTCCTAAGGGCACATCGACGCGCGTCAAAAGGATTAAGAAATGAGATCGATTACAAGCGGCCATGTCAAAGCCGGACTAGATTCGGTTCGGGGCGCGAAATGGCGAAACTTCTGGACGATACTCGGCGTCATCATCGGTGTTACTTCGGTCATTACGGTCGTTGGTATCGGTGAAGGCATTAAGCAACAGATTACCGGTCAGATCAGCCAAATGGGACAGGATCTTATTACGGTTCGCCCGAGTTCACTTAAGGCAACCGGTAGTGATAGTAACAATAACCTGACGCTACTTTCTGGTTTGAATGTTACCGGATCATTGCAGAAAGACGACTTAGATACGATTTCTAAACTCAGCGGCGTCAGCTCGGCATCGCCACTCAGCGCAGTATCGACAAACGTGGTCGCTGATACTGGCAAGTACAGCGGCGGCCTGACCATCGGCACTGGAGCTGACCTACCAAGTTTGCTTAACCAATCACTGGCTTACGGTGCATTTATTGGCGCAGACGAAACCGACTCTAACGTCGCAGTTCTTGGCAAGAATGCTGCTGCCCATATGTTCAAAGAAGATATTCCGCTGGGTAGTACCTTTAAGATTAACGGTCAAGAATTCTTGGTTCGGGGAATTTTCAACAACTTCCCGGCAACGCCGCTGTCGGAGCAAGCCGATTTTAATAATGCTATTTTTATCCCCTATAACGTCGCTCAAAGTCTCACCAAAAATACGGCTTTTATTTATGAGATTCTGGCTAAATCCAGCTCCTCGTCTAATGTTGACAAAACTACCAAAAATATTTCAGCGGCATTACTAAAAAATCATGGTGGTCAAAAGGATTTTGCGGTATTGAAACCGAACGAAAATGTAGCTGTTAGCAGTGGTGTGCTCAACTTGCTCACTACGCTTATTACGGGCGTTGCAGCGATTTCACTACTAGTTGGTGGTATTGGGATCATGAATGTCATGCTGGTTTCGGTAACGGAGCGGATGCATGAAATCGGTATTCGTAAAGCAATCGGTGCCACCAATCGTCAAATTATGAGCCAATTCATTATTGAATCAAGTGTACTCAGCGTTAGCGGCGGAGCGATCGGTATCGCGCTGGCCTATAGTATCGATGGATTACTGAGATTATTTACGAATTTGCGGCCGGTTATCAGTTGGCAGGTTGTCGCGACCGCGACTATCGTATCACTGGTGATCGGCATCGTTTTCGGCACTTTGCCAGCCGTAAAAGCAGCTCGCAAAGATCCGATTGACGCCCTACGCTCCAGTTAGCCTGCGCAGGTGCCAGTCGAGGTCGTTTGATTGCGAGAAATTGCCGATTGAATGGCTTGTTTGATCTGTGGCGCCGTTAAGACGTATCCAACATTTTGACGCGTGGTTGACTCGGCAAATACGACGCCGATAACTTGACCGTCTTTATAGACTAATGGCCCGCCAGAATTGCCGGGAATAATCTCGGCTTTAACTTCGTAGACCGCGCGCACGGTGCTGCCTTTACCGTAAATATCACGCCCGCTGGCTAGGAACTGGTCGAGAATAACCGCCGGATCGGCCCGGAATGCACCACCACCCGGGAATCCAAGCACGACTGCCGGCGCACCGGTAGCGACATGATCGGATGATATCGCTAGCGGTGCGCCGGCGAGATTGGCAACTCGGACAATGGCGAAATCAAGTTTGGAATCGAACCAAATGGGCGTCGCACTGTGTGTGCCTTTGCTATCCTGCACGTACGGTTTTTTGATACCGGCCACGACGTGCGCATTTGTGCCAACCAGTCCGGGCGCTATCACGAAACCTGAGCCGTCGACGACGCCACCACAGCCCTGCCCTTCGAGTTTGACGACTGATTGCTTGGTGCTGTTAACGGCCGCCTGGAGATCACCTAGATCCGGTAGTGGCCGGCTGTCATTACCGGTCGGTTCGCCGCCGATAAAGACTTGCGGAAAACCGTTCGGGTTAATCAGTTGACCGAGATCGCTAATGATGTTCGGTGCCGACGGTAATCGATCATTTAGAAAGGCCACGACGTGAGATTTGCTGATCTCAGCTTTGACGCCGGGAAACGGTAGGCTGTTTATAATCGATGAACTTAGCCAGACGGCAACCAGTAATGTCAGCACGCTTAGGCCGGCACCAAAACCGTTATCGAGTTTATTGAGCCGGTTAAGCATTACTTTATGCTTGACGGCAATGCCGATGTATTCGCCAATAATTAGAAAAATTAGGGCAAAGCCTAGCGTTGTCAGGAGCGTAACAATCGATTTTGCGTTTGCGGAATTTACTAACTGAACAGTGTGCGGCTCAAGCGATGCACCGATAAATAAACCACCAAAAAAACCAACCGTCGAAAGAGCTTGACGGACAAAACCAATTTCGCGACCACGGAAGAGCGCGCTGATTGAGAATACGATGATGAAAATGTCTAGAAGCATGACTTATTGACTTGGTAGTGTTGGCGCAAACCAATATAACTATTGTAGCAGAATGGCAGGGCAAGCCCACTTACTACCTATTGATAAATTATTTAGAAAATAATTTTGCCATATTGTATACTACGGCTATGTATTATAGCGGAGAATCCTATGGGCTTGCAGGTTTTTTAGTGCACCAAAACGACGGTGTTCACTGCTATCGTGATGACGAAGCTGGCTTCGCCCAGCCATTGACGCTTCGTCCCGGCGACCTATTAGCTACTGACACACCGGAGTGATTTACTAAGGTTGTCACTTGCTACCCGAAACTTGGTCAAGCCTGCATGAGTATTATGCTTGCTGACGGTGAAGCTATATCCGCTAATATCCGTACGCCGCTACAACTCGAAAATGCTAGACCGATTACGATGCCAAGGTCGTTGCAGATTGGTAACATCCTGGTTACGGGCGAGGCTGTGCTCGACAAACCACTTAATACCGATAATTTCGTCTGGTTGATGCTCAAGAATGGCCGAGCCAGCAGCTTAGTAAAAGTACCCGCGACGATCGGTATCGCCACGTTGCCGGAACTCTATCCTCCGGATCCGACTACTCTGATAGGCGCATTTACCATCCATGAGACACTCAAAATGCAGAAAAAATTCAGAGCCAATCTCCCGAACGCCGGCGTGGTTAGCTAACTCTCGTCAAATAACGGGTAGCTACCAACTTCGTAGCTCATCAGCCCGTCACCGTTCGTGTCCCATGCATCGATGATCGGTTGGAGCACACGCCACGTCGCCATAACCTCGTTAGCGCTTGCGAACAATGCCTGATCGGCCCTGACAGCGTCAACCAAGACCCGTTCGTAGGCGTCAATATGTTTGCCAGCTTCAAAAGCGGTGTCGTAAGTAAGGTCGAGTAGTGTTTTTTCCATTTTATTTTCGAGCCCCGGTTGTTTCACGAATAGGTCGAGGCTGATTCCTTCGTCTGGCTGAACTTGAAAAACTAATTTATTATGGGGCTGGCCATGGTGACCTTTGAACTGAACGGTTATGCGCGTATGTTTCTCTGGCAGCGCCTTGCCGGTCTCAAGAATAATATCAACACCCTGCCAGCGCTCAGCGCCGTGTTCCAAATGAATTTTGGCATACGTTTCCGTGCGGGACAGCTCATTACTCACGGCTGCTTTATAGCCGTTGTACTGAGCTCGGTACGCTTTGTGCGGGCTAGCGGGCATGAGCTGCTCGAGGAAGTACTGCTTGCTCAAGTGGATTTCATGACTGTTCAAGCGAGTTGGTATATCCATCAGGGTTAATGCTAGAAGCTGCATGAGATGGCTTTGAATGAGGTCACGGAGCGCGCCAGTTTTGTCATAAAAATTGGCTCGGTTTTCGATGCCGAGTTCTTCGGCGGCTTCGATGTGAACGCTGTCGATGTGGTCACGGGCCCAGAGGGCGGTAAAAATTGGATTGTGCATGCGGAAGGTTAACAAATTTTGGGCAGTTTCTTTGGCAAGATAATGGTCAATCCGGTAAATTTGGTCTTCTTTGTAATGATGGTTGACGAGTTCGATTAGCTCGGCCGCCGATGTTTCGTTGTAGCCAAACGGTTTTTCGAGTAAGATCCGACTGCGCCCGTCATTCATACCGTGCTGAGATAGCCGCTCAATAATTGGCGCGTAGGCAGATGGCGGCAGAGACATGTAAAAGATTCTATCGCCGTGATTATTTTCGGCACTCAATTCGTCCAAATGATGCTTGAGCGCTTCGTAGTCACTATCCTCGATCGGGTCAAGCTTAAAAGCTTGGAGCGCCGCCCGAAGTCTAGCGATACCACCGGGGTCACAGACATTATCTTTTTCTAAAACGCAAAGCTCGACACTGCCGAGCAGGTCGTCAATTACGATATCATGCCGTGATGTACCAATTATTTTAGTATCATGCGGAAGTAGATCTTCTTTGAGTAAGTGGTAGAGCGCCGGTAACAGTTTGCGCTTGCTCAGGTCGCCAGTAATGCCAAAAATAACGATAACGGGTGATTTTTGCTGGTCGTCCATTACTTGTTCAGCTCATGACCGCCAAATTTGTTGCGCATAGCAGCTAGTAGCTTGGTTGCGAAGTTTGTCTCCCCTTTTTGCGATGCAAGGCGCACGTCGAATGCGGCTTGAATACTCTGCATTGGAATGCCTAGTTCGTTAGCGGTTTCGAGTGTCCAGCGGGCTTCGCCGCTTTCGGCCACAAAGCCGTCGATACCCTCAAGTTCGGGGTTCTCTTTGAGTGCGTCACGTGATAGCTCGTTGAGCCATGAGGTTACGACACTGTGATGTTGCCAGACTTCCCCGGCTGCTCCGAGATCGAGACCGGTATAAGGACCTTCCTTCAGCACGCGGTAGCCTTCGGCTAGACTTTCCATGATGCCATACTCGATAGCGTTGTGCGTCATTTTGACAAAATGGCCCGACCCGGCTGGTCCAAAATAATGGTAAGCCCCTTCTGGTGCAGCTAACGTTTTGAGCGTAGGTTCAACGGCGTCAAAGGCAGCCGGATCGTTTGCGCCAGACATCATTGAAAATCCGTTGTCGTAGCCCCAGACGCCACCACTCGTACCGACGTCGACGAGCAGACAGCCAGCCGCTTCGACTTTAGCCGCAAGTTTTTTAGTTAACCGGTAATCGGAGTTACCACCGTCGATCAGAATACTGTCTTTCGGTACCATTGATAGCCACTCATCGACTTCGTCGTCGACGATGTCAGCCGGTAGCATTAGCCATAGAACAACCCGGTCTTCGCCAAAAGCAGCTAGGACGTCTGATTTCTCGTAGGCGCTGATTGCTCCGAAGCCAACGGCGGTATCAATTTTGTCCTTACTGCGATTATGGGCGATAGCAATGTGATCATCACTTTCTGCTAATTTACGGACGATTTGCATTCCCATGCGGCCGAGACCTTGTACTGCTATTTTCATAGTGATTCTCCTATCTGATCGTTAAATATATAGACTTCCGGTAATTCTTTCAAAATCTGTGAAGGCTGTTCGGCGTACGGAATCGTTTCGTTTAATAGGCGCTCCAGAGCCACGAATTTATCGGTGCCATACGCGAATACGTAGGCTACTGATAACCGTTTGATTGCATGAGACGTTAGCGTTAGACGGTCGTACTGCTCGGTCTTATAGGCGGCAACGAACTCCGGACTATGCACTGCACTTGATTCTGGAAGTATGCCGGCAATGTGGCCATCGGCACCGATACCAAACTGGCCGATGACTATTTCGGCTGCCGCGAAACTCGCGATCGCGTCGTGGTCGTAACTACGACGTGTCGTTTCTAAGTCGCGGTCACCGACCAGCACCGGAATTAGGGTTGCCAATTTATGGTCGAAGCCAGCTGCCAGTAACTGCGCGCCATTCGAATCAGAATGATTTACGACGCCATGACGCTCGTCGGTTAGCAGCACGCTCAGTAGTTTACTCTGCTCGTTAGTTAATTCATTCATGACGGCCACACTGATTTCGATGTTCGATCCGCCTGACACCAGCCAAAGAACTCGACGTTTAGCGTCGAGTTCAGTTGTTAATCGAGTTCGTAAGGCTGAAGCGCCGTAAGCGCGGTCGTCGGTATTGATAAACTGCATGTGATAATTCTAGTATACCTTTTCGTTACTTAAAGAGTATTATTTTGTGGTTACGTATTTACAATAACGGTTATGCAACGCTGGCAGCTGTTAGATTTTCTATAAATAAAAAAATCTCCCTGTTTCCAGGGAGATTTGTGTAGCTGAGGACAACTACCGATACTAACGTAAAACAACTAACGTTGTAATAGTCTAGTAACGGTTGCCGCCACCATTTCCACCACCGCCGCCGAATGAACGGTTTTCGCGTGGTGCTTGTGGGCGAGCTTCGCTGACTGCTACTGCGCGGCCAGCAAGGTCTTTACCGTTAAGCTGGTCGACTGCAGCCTTAGCTTCGTCGTCACTACTCATTTCAACAAAACCAAAGCCTTTTGAGCGGTTGGTGTCACGGTCAATGATGACCTTTGCTGAAACAACGGTTCCGGCTGCAGCAAAAAACTGCGCCAGGTCGTCGTCGGTAGCGGTGTAGGCTAATGAGCCAACAAATAATTTACTTGCCATTTAGTACGTACCTCTTTCTTTGTTCCGAGGTAGGCCTAATCGGCTTAGCTGCTCCTCTTGTACACGAACATATCTTATTAATTATCTAGAAAATTCTTGTGGAATTACGTAGCAGCTTATCTAGCCTCATTATTATCGCATACTATTGTAAATTAGCAATGGACATATTGTATTTATCACAATAAATGCGCCAGCAACGTTTGATTATTGCTACGCACAGCGTCGCATGTGGCGACCACCTTTAGCAGGCGGGTATACCAAAATCAATCTAATCAATGTCGATTCGCATAAAAGCTTCGCCGTAGGTATAACCGTTTTTAGCGCCGGCCTTGCTAGCAAGATCGCGCATCCAAGCTTGCGTTTTTTCGAGCTCGGGCATTTGGCTAACGTGAGCTTCCAACGCTTTCATTTTAAAATCGATGGTGTCCGTTATGTTGACGGCGAAATTGTTATGCTCAAAATTGATTAGCAGTACGGTTTTAACTTTATGTGGTTCGTGACCCTGTTCGAATAATTCTGGAAACGACATATGATCGCGGGCCAGTGGGTAGACGGCGTCCAGCGTCGCCTGCCCGGCCGCCCGGTGGTCGGGATGATTGATTATCCCGCGCAGTGACGAGTACACCATGGTTGGATCCATCGTAACCACGACATCAGGCTTAAGCGTCCGGATAGCCTTTATAATGTCCTGTTTGAGCTCCATCGTTACCTCTAACTGCCCGTCAGGATAGTCAAGAAACTCAACTCCGGCACCGCCAAAATGAGCCACTGCGTCACGCTGCTCCTGCCGCCGCATTTCAGTTAATTTTTCAGGGGTCATAGTGGTATCGGCTGAGCCTTTGCTACCGTCGGTTAGAATGAGGTAATGCACGCTAGCGCCGTCTTTTGCAAAGGCCGCCATCGCCCCCGAAGCACCAAAATCGAGGTCATCAGGATGCGCTGCTACGCCCAGCACAATTTTGGGAGTTATAGGATTAAATGATATTTTACCAGATGTGTTCATACTAACATTCTAGCACTCCCTAAGACCATTTTTGCAATCTATGCCTGCTAAACGTTGCTGCTTGAAATATTTCAGACTTTACGTACTAAGTAGCGTATAATTTTCTACTGTGAGATTATTTGACACAGCTCAGAAGCAATATATCGATTTCACTCCAACCGGAGTGGCTAGCATCTACACTTGTGGAATCACTCCATACGATTCAGCGCATCTCGGCCATATCCTGACTTTTATGACATATGATTTATTGCAACGCCGGCTGGAAGATACCGGTCTTGAAGTCAGGCTAGTTCGTAACATTACTGACGTTGACGAGCCAATTTATAAAAAAGCGGCTGAGCTTGGCGTAGACTACCGTGATCTTGCCGCTCAAGAGACAGAATTATTTCAAAAAGTTCTGCGGCAACTTAATTTGCGACCGGCCTACGCCGAGCCAAAAGCCAGCGAATATATCGGCGAGATGGCTGCAGCTGTCAAAACACTCGTGGACAACAACTACGGCTATAAATTAGACGAGGATATTTACTTCGACACGACAAAGCTTGCTAGTTTTGGATCATTTAGCGGATTCTCTGACCGACTCTTACATAATTTCATGGCTGTCCGAGGCGGCGACCCAATGCGTCTCGGCAAACGCTCGCCGCTCGACTTTCTTCTATGGCGTGGTATCAGCGATTTAAACGACCCGGCCGCCTGGGATAGTGTCATTGGTCGCGGTCGTCCGGGCTGGCATATAGAGTGTACTGTTATGGCCGAAGCTAATCTTGGCACACCATTTGACTTGCATGGTGGTGGCGACGACTTAATTTTCCCGCATCACGAGTGTGAGATTGCTCAAAGCATCGGTTTAGGCCAGGCTCAAATGGCTCGTCACTGGATGCACATCGCGCCGTTGCTGTATGCTGGTGAAAAAATGAGTAAATCGCTTGGTAACTTAGTGTTTGCTAAAGATTTGCTAACGACGTACGAACCAGCCGTTATTCGTTTGGCGCTGATGCGCTACCACTACCGCACTGGCGGCGAATGGCAGCCAGAATTTTTAGATCACGCTGATGAACTGTGGACCCGCCTGCAGATTGCTGGCTCGATATGTTCCCCCGTTAGTGCACAAAGCTTGCTCAATGAGCTGCAGATCGCTCTCGATGATGACCTCGATACGCACCGTATAATCCATGCTCTTGAAGAATTTGCGGCACATAATGACGGACCGATTAGGGACTGCGATGTGTTCAGCCAAGCTATGCGCCTGCTTGGGCTAATCGCCTAATTTAGCAGCACTATTACGAAATCGTTATTTCAATACGTCCATATTAGCGACCTCTGTTATAATAGGAAGCTATGATCCTTTCTGTAAAACTAACCGAAAAATCTTTTGGTGATAAAATCCTCTACACCGATCTCAACTTCGACATTCAAGAAGGCGAAAAAGTCGGTCTAATTGGTCGCAATGGAACCGGTAAATCAACACTGTTTGGCATGGTTACTGGCGACGATAGTGATTTTCAAGGCGAAATTAACCTTAAGCGTGGTAGTGTCGTTATATTTTCCCGCCAAGAGCACCACGGTCATGAACACAAAACAGTGTTGGAGTATATCCAAGGGGACTTACCTGAGTACGCTAAGTTAGCGCACATTATGGACACTTATCCCGAGCTTATGGGCAGTAATACTCGTAAAATCGAAGTGTATTCCGAAGCGCTCGAGCGGTTCAATCACCTCGGTTACTTTGAGATCGAAGATGAAATTTCTCAAGCCTTTGAAAGTTACCAACTTGACCCTAAAAAACTACATGGTACCGTTGGTGAATTAAGTGGTGGACAAAAGCGTATGATCGAGCTTATCAAAGTACAGCGCAGCCGGGGCGATATTGCTCTTATCGATGAGCCAACAAACCACATGGACTACGTCGCCAAACAAGCGTTCGTGCGTTGGCTTAAGGCCGCAGGCGAAGCTGTACTGGTCATCACCCATGACCGTGACGTTCTGCAAGAGGTCGACCGAATCATCGAAATTCGCGATGGCCGCGCCTTCCCGTTCAAGGGCAATTATGGAGCATATTTACGGATCAATAAAAATCAAATCACTTCACAGGTCAACGAATACGATCTCGTCCAACGCCGGATTAGCAACCTCCGTGAAGATGTTATTCGGTTCCGTCGTATGAAGGAAAAAGCCCGTGACCCGGGCACGATCAAACGCTTTAAATCTCAGGAACAAAAAGCTTCCAAAGAGTTGGCTCGGTTAAGTACTGCCGAGCAGCCATCATTCTGGATTGATCAGGATTCAGCTGGCGATCTCAACGAAAAAATGACTGCGGCTTACGAAAAATATAAGGCAGTTAATATTAAGCTCACGACTCGTAGTAGCGACTCCAAGACATCACGAATGCTCGTTAAGGCCGAAAAGCTCAGTCTCGGTTACGACGATAAGCCGCTATTCGGAGATATCAATTTCTCCCTGGCTGAAGGTGAACGATTACGTTTGCATGGCCGCAACGGTGCCGGTAAAACGACCCTGGTCCAAGCTATCATGGCTAAAGTCAACGACATCCAAGCACCGTCACAACGTTTCTCCGGCCATCTGATGGTTGACCGCGATATTCGGTTGGGTTTATACGAGCAGGAAATTGCTGCCAAATATATTCCGATGACGCTTGGCCAAGCGATCGAACAGGTGTTCGTCGATAAAGACTTACCGGTTAGTGAACAACGCGTTAAGCAGCTACTGGGCGACTATCTGTTCAACCCGGTAACCGATGGCGACACGCCGATCGAGCGTCTCAGCGGTGGCCAGAAAGCTCGTTTCCAGCTGATTCGTATGCTAGCTGGTGACCCGGAAATCTTAATATTGGACGAACCGACTAACCACCTAGATCTACCTAGTATTGAAGAGCTCGAAAACGCTCTCAAGGATTATAACGGCGCAGTTATTTATATTTCACACGACAGCTTCTTTGCTAGCAAACTCGGCGGCGAGACAATTCCAATCGGACAGTAACAATTCGCACTGTAGTGCACTAAAGCGCCGCTAGTTTACTACTTATTTTTGTCTGTGCGATCATCTAATGGTTAGCTTTTAGATCCCGGATGGGAAACCTGGGATTGTACGAGCTACTTTCGAATTATTAGCGCTGCACTTAGCTGTTGTACGCTTCGCTGGCCTGCACTTTAAGCCATGCAAGCATTGCGAGCCATGGAAATGGACCGTAACTAATGCGGGCGACGCCGGCTGCGGCTAGTTCGTTGTGCGTCGGCGATCCCGGAATTTTTAGTATGTTAACTGGTAATGGTGAGGCTTCGCATAGTTGTCTAATAAGATCAAGATCGGTAAGTCCTGGCGCAAAAAAGCCGCTTGCGCCAGCTTATCTGTAAGCGGTAGCTCGCTCAACGGCTTCGGCGAGCAATCCAGCATGTTCACTCGGGTCTGAGGCAAGGCGGAAAATATCAGTGCGGGAATTAATGAATAGGGGCACCTGAGCATCGTCTGCAGTTTTACGGGCAGCCATAATGCGAGCGGCTTGTACGACGGTTTCATGGACACCCTCGCCACCGACATTCTGATCTTCGAAATTAATGCCAACGGCACCGGCTTCAATCGCCTTGGTAACAGTCGCGCTGACTTCCATCGGGCTTTCGCCGTAACCACCATCGATATCGATAGTTACCGGCAAATCGGTGGTCGCAACGATCCTTCGGGTGTTCTCCATCAAAGCGTCGATCGGCATATTCTCACCATCTTCATAGCCAAGTGATTCGGCGACGCCATGGCCTCCTGTACCGACCACCTTGGCGCCGCTACTGGCAATTACTTTAATACTGCCAGCGTCCCAACCGTTATATATGATTACGGGATTGCCCGGAATGTGGAGGCTGGTAAATAGTGTGGCTTTTTCTTGTTGTGTGGACATGCGATCTCCTTACTATAGTAGATATTACTAATACCTACTATAGCGATACATACTCGCAACTACGATTAAAAATCTTACGTAGTTATATTACTTAAGCTCATAAACCATGGGCGTGTCAAAAAAACGAACCGGAAAATTGGGCGATGATTGGCGGCTACCGTCAGATCGAATCAGTAGATATTCAAACCTAAAGTCGGCTAATCGACATGGCTCTACAAAAGATAACGCGGTAGCTAAACCGTCAGCAATCATGGTCGTCTCTGCGATTACCCATACGGCGCTGATGTTGACCGGCGATAATTTAGTGTCAGGATTTAAGATGTGGTTGTAACCTTTCCAGGCTCGACGATTGCCAGCTGACCCGCATATACTGGCGTTCTTGAGTTCGGCCAGTCCAATGACTTTCGTTACGTCTGATGGATCTTCGAGGCCAATATAGTTAGGGGTTGCCGATTGATGCCGGATGTCGCCACCAGCATCAATCGTAAACGTCGTAATACTTTGTTGTGTAAGTAAGTCCGCTAGGATATCGACCAAGTAGCCCTTACCGGCGGCACCGAAATCGAGCAGGATGGGTTGTTTGATAGTCAAGCTACCGCGGTGATATGTCATGGCATTATCCCAAGCCGGCGTCGCTCGTATGGTTCGTGGCTGAAAGCTGTAGGCGGTGTCATATCCGGCGTCATCAAGTGCCGTGCCAATCAGTGGAGTCACGAGACCGTCAGATACGTCGTATAGTTGGCGATAAAATCGTATCATAACGTCAAAGTCGGCTGGCATCGTTGTAAAAATTGGAGTCATCGGTCGCTGCTGTCGGCTAAACTGCGTAATTAGAGAGTCAGTTCGGAACCGCGAATAGTTTTTATCAAATATAACTATACGAGCACTTATTAAGCTCGCTATGTTGTTAGCATGTGATTCCTCACCGATGTAGTTTATTCGCCAAACGGTACCAATCGCTTCGAATGAAAGCGTTATGCTAGGCTTTTGCTTGTTGCTGGATCTGAGTGATGGCATCGTCGTAGCCTATTGGTGTCAATGATGAACCAGATACGTTACCGAGTTTAATACTAGATAATTTTTTGCCGACAACCATAGTTTTGTAAGCATCGAGGAACCAGCCTTGGTAGCGCATCGAGGTATATGATGCCGGCTGCGGCTTAGCGGTCGTGTCCGTGATCATATTATTTGCGACAACTATCGTGACATCGATTTTTTCAACACCGTCCGGCGAGTTATATTGACCGGTTGCCGTGTAGTTGCCGTCCTTAAACGATGTTGGCACAGCCGCAATTTTGGTCTGAGCCGTACTGCTAGCTACACTGCTGGAGCTGCCGGATTTACTGTTGCTAGCAACAACGAAACCGGTAATGGCTAGCCCGACAACGCCGAAGGCTGCGACACCGCTTAAAAAGGTTTTCTTTTCCATTATTACAGTATATCAGTACTTAAGTAATGTAAGTACTAAAATCAAATTTTACTTACCATGCATTTGTAGTATCTTCAGAATAGCTTTAGTTTTGGTCTGAAATTATCACAGTCCTACGATCATATTTTGTAGTGTTCAGCGCATCTAGTGCGAACCGAGCAACTTGGTTGCGGCTAATCCAGGCTTGTGGCTTGACCGTATCAGCTACGGTGCATATAAGTGTAGAATTTAAACTTACCTTGTTCGTCAGGCCAGTTGGGCGGATGATCGTATAATTACAATTGCTAGCAACTAGAAGCTGATCGGCGCGGTCGTGGTCGTTAAAACCGATGGATAGATCGGTATGCTGCGCCAAAAAATTGATAATCCTGGGGGCTTTGGCTCGCGAATCGCCTACACCGGCCGCCGATACTACCACAATGCGGCTAGCGCCAGCCGCCAGTAAATGCTTAGTAGTAAGTTCTAATAAATTTTTTGGGCCAACTGATTTTGCCCAAGGTGCGTCGCTACTACGGCCGCTGGCTAGTGCGACAACCACGGCTTGGACACCATGGACTGATTGCAAGATTACTGCCGGATCCATAGGATCACCCACGGTAATCTCAAGGTTCTTCAAAGGGGTTATTCTAGACGCGTCGCGGACTAAAGCTACCACACGGTATCCAGCGTCTATGGCGCTACGCACGATTAACTCTCCGATGCGGCCACTGGCACCGATGACGAGGATAGCCTCCTTCGCAGTATTAGAACTCATGTGCTACAGCACGAACATATTATTTAGCGGCGATACAGTTCCAACTAAGTGCATAAATTGCAGCATCGGAGCCTCGGATTTCTCATGCGGCATCAGTTTGTAGGGTGACTGCTTATACAAGGTACCGATATGATTTTTGCCAAGCGGCACGAGGATCCGGTACTGCCGAGCAACAGCGGCCGTTAACGGACGCTCGTTACCGGCTTGAACTTTATTGCTATATACCACCGGATTGATATCAAGATTATTATTACTATCGATTTGTATGATCTTGCCTGTGTTATCAACGATAACGTATGTTTGAGCGGCCACTGCCGCCTGCACCTTGATAACGTCGCCTTGTACACTGAGCGTGTCAGCCGACGCCGCCCCCATAGCGACGACGCCCGACAAGTTAATAATTCCAACCAAAGCCACGCCCACGAATAATTTCAAAATAACCTCCCTAGGTATTTTCCCGTAAATAATCACTAATACGATTATAGTATAACGGATGGGGGCTAGCTAAAATTGATAAGTTTCTTACAGCTGACGACTAAACCTTTTAAAACGATTTGTTACCAAGGATTTCGCGAATTTCATAATCAACCATTTCGGCGAGATCGCACAGCGCATGCACTTCTACACGGGTATATTTACGTGGTTTAGTGTCAAATAAGCAAAGTGTGCCAATTCTCGTGCCATCGGGAGCATGCACAGACTTACCAATGTATGAACGGATTTTTAGGGGACCTGTGACAAGTGAATAATCTTTGTAGTCGGCGTGATTCACGGCATCGACAATACTAAAGCAGTTTTCTTGGCGCACGCCAATTGAGCAGAATGCTCCACAACGATTGATACTCGCGCCCTGTTTGAGGCCAACACTAGATTTGAACCTGATAGTATTTTTATCGACTAAATTAATCATAGCGATTGGTACCCTAAAGATCGCCGCCGCATCTCTCGTAATAGAATCAAGTCGTTCCTCTGGCTCACAGTCACCAGCTGTCAATAGCTCAATCCATTGCTGCACGTTGCCCATCACATCATCTTGCATTTTTTTTTGAAGCATAATCCTGTCAATTCGTTAACGTTACTATACCACGCTGCTGTCATACAGCATAAGCTTCAGACAATAAATTTGACGGGTATTTGTTTATCTGATGATTGCATTTGTCGGAGCTGGGCACGTATGGCCTGCGGCGATATTGTATCTAATTGGTCTGTATCTAAAAATTTGATCTGATCGATTAACGCGTCCCGTTTCATCTGTTTCGTTACGGTGCTCTGGTTAAAATCTACAGCATTTCGTACCGTAAAAAAAAAGATTAGCTTTTGACGGTTACCTGTTCCAGATTGGTGAATAAAGCGGGCTGGTCCAAGAACAGGAATGATGCCGGTTGCGGCACGAACGAACGCTGTCAGCGCCAGTTCCGGTGAGGTCGACGATACTGCACCGCCTAGCAGCTGCCAATCAACGCTGCTCGCGGACTTTACGGCTAAAATTTTGCCATTATGTTCGATGATGGCTCGTGCTTCGACCAAGTAGTGGGCGTTACCGATAGTTCGGCTACGTATTCGGACGATGATCTGCTCGAATACTAGCGTGCCGTAGGGCGGAACACCGACCATCGCTGCGATTATTAACTTTAGGCGCGACCAGCCCAAGCTACTGTAGGTAGCTATCAGGACTGCAAAATAAATCAAAAATATACTGCCGTGAATATTTCCAGCAATTGGCACGGCAATTTTGTGACCGGGCAAATTAGTCCCTCGCCACACGATACCGATAATTAAAACGGTCCATCCGAATGCTTCGGCTAGCGCCGCCGCGCGGTATAAATTCCAAGCTTCGCGTTCGGTAAATGGCTTGAGGGATTCGAGACGCTGCAGTAGTGAAGGCATGACTGTATTGTACCCTACTTGCTAAGCGCTACACTGGCCGAATCAGTCCATTAATCGACGTATTTATTGGTAGTAAAATTGGAAGCTTTTCGGTTGGCATGTTCGGATGCCGACCGTTCGACTTGGTATAGCTCAGCCTGTAGCGTCCAAGCTAAAGCCGGTTTGGTGTCTGCACCAAAATGCTGTTTTGAGCGCAGGCTGCCTTGTACGACGGTGTAGCCGAGACTACGTAAAAACCCATAGCTTTGTTCGTTTCCTACCAAACACTCGGTAGTAGTACGTGATAGATGTCGTAATTCTTTAGATTGAGCAGCAACAAGCGCCGAAGCAATTCCCCGGTGTTGATAACTTGGGAGCACGGCAATGTCCTGTAAAAATGCAGTAGGGTCGCCACGCCGAAAATAGCTGCGACCAAACCGAGACAGCGCGTTGCCGGGCAGATAGGGACGCATCAACGCGTAACCGACAAATCGCTCGTTAAATGGCCGCGACGTTAACTCCGGCGCATAGGCCGCTATCACGACGCCAGTGCCCCATCGACGCATCGCCAGGGGCGCTAAATAGGCCTTTTGCAAATTAGTTAGCTCATCATACATGACAGTACCAACTTCGGGACTGCCATACACCTGATCAATATCAGCGATTGGCCGTTGGCTCAATTGAGACGACCACGCAGCTCGCCCAATTGGATTGACAATCATAGCTGCACTATCAGACATCAAGGTTAGCTTTTGAATATCAATTGTTGTAATTTCAGGGCTCATATTGATTCAGTATCAGTCTTACCATGGCTAGTTGCAAGCATGAGCAATTTACCGTGTAATCGTATCACTAACTTAGCGAGCAATTGCTGCAACGTCACTACCGTCCAACCATCGGTATGGACAATTCGGGCAAGTATCGATAACTGTCTGCGAGCCATCAAAATCGACTAGGACCATAGCGGTTCCGCATGAGGGACAAGTAAGTGATTTGTGAGCTACGCTGCTGCCCGCTGGTACGATCGGTAATTCCAATGTTTTGCGTTTGATAGCAATAAGCGCTTGGCCATTAACTAAAAATCCATGTTCACTAGGGCAAGCAAAGTAGTGGTCGGCATTAGTGAGCGCCATTTTGCAAATCGGGCAGACGAGGTCGGTACGTCGGTCCTGAGCGTAAGGCACGTTATTGGGATTATCTACTGCGGTGTTTGGCGCCTCGAGAGCGGGGCGAATATTAGAGACAAACATGGCTACGTCCTGCTCCATGCTTGTAGTGTCATGCCCGTCAACAGTGCTTGATGTTTGAATAAAATAGAGTTCATTGCCGACGATTTCCCAGCTCTGCGACTGACAGAAATCGATAGTAAAGATCATAGCTTTCGGATTGAGTACATACTGGGTGTCTGCCCCGCTTCCTTGTTCGGAATAGAGCGTAAAATAGTCCTAGTAATCACCTTCTAGCTGTACGCGCTGCATAATACTACCCTCTGCAGCTGGGTTGAGCTGAACTGCGCCAGTACGTTTCGGTATGCCGACAATATGCGATTTGGTAGAAAATGGTAGTTCAACCCGATAAATGAGTGATTGGCTACCCGCGTCATGCTGAATAGCCTTATTGTCAGCAACAGTCAAATAAGCCGAATAGTGCATGTTAGCAATTTTCCCCTGTTGGGCCGCCATGATATTCATACCATCCGTGTAATAACTGAGTAGCACTGGTGTTGCGGCCAGCATCGGTGCGGTTACGCGCTTCCGGTAATGCTTGTTGACGCCGACAGCAAAAGTCACAGCCACGACAGCGAGCAAAATAGCAGTAGTTGAAACCATAAGCATTAGTGTAGCGAATCTTTACAGATACGAGAATAATTTTGTTGGAGCATCGGCATCAAATTCAGGAATCGTTGTCACCAGGAAGGCCGGCATAACTGGTAGCTCGGTCACATCGATGAATCCTATATCAGAGATTTCGGTGGCACCATGGCTAGTTTTGTCGAGGTCGATGAAGACAAAATCTTTGCCGTTAGTGACATGAAAGAAAAAATCGAGATACTCGCGCTAGTTGTGGCGAAATTGCTGGGTATAGAGTAAGTTGCCGATGTCAGCAGCGACACCGGTTTCCTCCATCATCTCACGTGCCAAGCCAGCTTGTAACGACTCACCGGGCTCCAGCCCACCGCCAGGTGTGTTCCAGAAATCGTTGGGCGGGCTACTGGGATCGCTGTATTGTTTCTGGCGAACGCATAATAGCTTGCCCCCATACATGACGATACCCCGAACTGATATTCTTGGTTGCTGCTGATCACTCTCGGCTTCCATACTATAGTTATAGATAATTACGCAGTACTTTGCAATAATCAGCTCTGCGGCAGGCTGACCGTAAAAGTTGTACCCGCGTTCAATTCGGAGCTTACCTCGATCTTACCCTGATGCAGGTGGATGATCTCATTACTCCAGTACAGCCCGAGTCCGGTGCCACCGACGAGTACCGATACGGGGTTTGGTATTCGCGAAAATTTGACGAATAATTTGTCGAAATCATCGGCTGCGATGCCGACGCCTTGATCTTGGATGCTTATTTGCAAGAGACCGTTAGTATCGGATTCAATACTAACGGTAATAGCTGTTTCGTGGTTAGAATATTTGCTGGCATTATCGAGTAAATTCGTTAAAGCCATACCGAGGTACAATTTATCGATATTGGCAACAATTGGCAGCTTGGGCGCAGTGTATACTAACTTCTGTTTTCGATCGACCATAATTGATTCTATGTCTTCGGTAAGCTCGCGTAGCCATACTGTTATGTCGCAGCTTTCCGGTCGCATTCGCAGTTTTTTAAGGTCAATTTGAGCTACACGCAGTATATCATCGACAATTTTAAGCTGGCGTTCATTGCTACTATAGGCACTCTGCAGGTACGACTGCTGCTGTTCGGCGAGCGGCCCAGCGTAGCCCTCTAGAAGCATACCAATATACTGTTTGACGGCCGTGGCCGGCGTCCGAAGCTGGTGGGAAGCTAGACTAATAAATTCATCCTTGGATTTATTAATTTCTTGCAGATGTTGCAAACGTTGAATTTCCATGCGTTTTCGTTGCAGACTGTAACGCAGCACGCGCGACAACAAATCGACACCAAAACTACCTTTGACGAGATAATCAGCGGCGCCAATTAACATTGCGCGCTCTTCTAAACGGCTGTCACCTGCACCAGTCAGTATGATAAACGGTTGTTCACGGACAGGCAGGTCGAAGTTAGCTAATAAATCGAGCCCGCTCATAGGCCCTAGTCGATAATCTATTAAATAGATATCGTGGGTACCCTGTCCGATAACGCTCAAAGCCTGGTTCGGATCTGCAATCCAATCGAGTTTAATTTTTGGATTTGTGATTTTCGCCAATAAGCCCTTGAGGATTAAGTAATCGTCCTCGTCGTCATCGACAAGCAATAGTGATAACGGTTTATGTATCATTGAGTCTTGTCGTGATTAGACGGTAGTGTTACGATGTTGAACCAGTAATTACCAAGTGTTTTCATGACATCGATAAGACTCTCGAAAGTTACCGGTTTGGTGATAAACGAATTGACACCCAGCTGGTACGTCCGGTAAACGTCTGCCTCGGCTTTGGAGGTCGTAAATACAACGACCGGTATGTCAGTAAGCATCGGGTCTGATTTGATTTCCTTGAGCGCCTCGCGGCCATCTTTTCGTGGCATATTGAGATCGAGTAGTATGACGCCCGGTCGCTGATAAGCTGACTGATCTTCGTATGGTGCCTCATGCCTAAGATAGGTGAGTAATTCTTCGCCGTCCTTAACGCGGTGTAGTGTGATTAATAGTTTACTTTGATTCAGTGCCTTTGAAGTCAACAAAAAATCGTCGTCGTCATCGTCGGCCATGAGTATGATTATTTCAGTTTTGTTATCTTGCATTGGTTTCCTTCGTAGTATTCTATTAGTTATTTGGCTAGTGAGACAATGAACGAAGCACCGTTATCGAGTTGACTAGTTGCAGTAATACTGCCGCCGTGACGCTCTACAATTTTACGACAAACAGCCAGTCCAATGCCAGTGCCTTCGTAAACATCGCGGCCGTGCAACCTCTGAAAGACAGCAAAAATACGGTCTAGATATTTTTCGTCAAAGCCAACACCGTTGTCGGTTACGGTTAGCTCAATAGTATTGGGCAGTACTTGGCAGGCCACTTTGACAATCGGAGGCGTATCGACTTTGTGGAATTTGAGGGCGTTACCGACTAGGTTTTGAAGTAACTGCCGGATCTGTGTGTGATCAGCGTTAATCGTTGGTAGATCCTCACTCTCAACACTGCCACCAGTCGTATCGATCCGGTTTTCTAAATCTTCCAATACCTCACTTAGTACCTCATTGAGGTTAACGGAAGTGAATGGTTTGGCGTCGGTTGTCACTCGTGAAAAGGATAATAAATCTTCTATCAAAATACTCATTCTGGCGGCAGCGCTGCGCATGCGGTTTAGGTAATCACTTCCCTCGCCTAATTCACTGGCATATTCATCTTGTAGTAAGTTGCCAAAAGCCTGAATTTTACGGAGAGGTTCCTGCAGATCATGCGAAGCTACGTAGGCAAAATCCTGCAATTCTTGGTTACTACGCTGTAGATTAAGATTCGTACTATTGAGTTCCGCAGTGCGTTCTAATACGCGCTTCTCTAACCGCTCATTAGCCTGTTTGAGTTCAGCTTGCAGAACTTCTCGTTTGCCGAGTTCATCAGTTGCTAAATCGTATAATGTAGCATTGGCAATAGCCAGCGAGACGCGGGCAGCTAACTCGCTACCCAAGTATGAATCGGCATCTGTAAATAGTCGTTCATCGCCGCTTAGCCCAATAGAAAGTGTGCCAACAGCTTGGCCATTTACCATGATTGGGGAAATGCATAATGACCGTAAATCGAGTTCGTGGCTGATTTCTTTTTTGACGCTGGCTGGAGCATGTGCTAGGTCGGGGTAAAATTGTTGTTGTCTAGTTCTGATGGCCCGGTCAGCGATCGGCCCATTGACTGAACCGTTTCTTTCGGCCCAGGCAGTCTTGGTATCGTCACAATGTTTGACGACGAGTTGCTTGAGCTGACCGCCCTCATCAAGCCGTTTTATGGCAATCCAATCGACGATTTCTGGTACCGCAATGTCTCCAAGAATTTTGACGTTTTGGACGTAATCGAGTGAACTTGCTAATTGGGCGCTGGCTTTAGCAAGAAAGGCTGCAATGAGAGCAGCTTGCTTAGTTTCGGTTATATCGATGATCACACCGGGGAAATTGAGCGCGTTACCGGCGCTATCGAGTTCGACTTGCCCCCGAGCATTTGTCCAGCGAACCGAACCGTTAGTGCTTACCGTACGATATTCATGATTATAGGGCTCATGATTCTTGACTGTTCTGTCAATTGCACGGAGAGCTTCTGGACGATCGCTAGGATGAATAGAAGCGATAAATGTATCCACCGGTAATCCGGCTGCAGCAACTTTCGGTGAGATACCGAACATTTTAGCAACGGTTTTGTCGGCTGTGACATGTCCAGTCGGAATATGCCACTGCCAGGTTCCAATCCGTGCCAAGTTGAGCGCATTTTCTAGTTGGATGTTAACCCGATCAAGCTCTTTATCGGTCTTCATCGACTTAGTGATGTCTTCGGTTACTTGGAATACTGCATACACGTTATTGTGGGCATCAAACAGCGGGTAATGCGAAGCCTGCCAGTACCGTTCGATAAACACGCCGTTACCATCTTTGATGTCGTAACGAATAATCGGCATGGTATCCATTTTTTTAGTTTTTATGGTCGTCCGGATTGACTCGACCAGAGTGCTGACACCAGTCTTAAGGTATTGCTCGGAAGTATCAGGGTAGGCTTCCATAAGAGGACTACCGATTTTCTTCGGTGCGCCATTTAATGTCGTGGCGGCGTGACGATCATTTTGGGCAAGAATAGTGAACGTAGGATCATCGGCTGCCCAAACAATAGTTTGAAAGGGTGAACCATTAAAAACGGATGTAAAATCAATGTCATTAATTTTGGCCATACTTCTCCAAAGTTAGTATGTGTATAGTATACCTAAAAAATTCCTTGACTGAGCATGGCATCGGCAACTCGCAAAAATCCAGAGATATTAGCTCCGCTGACATAGTCGATATCGCTACCGGTATTGCTGGAATATTTTGAATTACTTGCTCCGTGTTTCGCACATTTATCATGAATATTCTGCATAATCTCTTTGAGCCGGTCGTCAACGACTTCTAACGTCCAAGCCGTACGCATGCTATTTTGAGCCATTTCAAGTCCCGATACGGCAACACCGCCTGCATTGCTAGCCTTGGCGGGAGCAAATAGAATACCCGCGGCCTGTAGCGCTGTTACCGCTTCCGGAGTAGTCGGCATGTTCGCGCCTTCGGCCACAAGTAACGGCTTATTAGCGACCATTGCCTGCGCATCAGCGATCTCGATTTCATTCTGCGTGGCGCAAGGTAGGTAGATATCAGCAGCAACCTTCCATGGACGGCTCCCCTCGTAGTATTCGGCATCCGGATAGAAATCGAGATATTGTTTGATCCGTCCCCTATCGTTGTTTTTGATGCGCAGTATGGTAGCAAGCTTAGCGGTATCGATACCGGCGTTATCAATGATATAGCCGTTCGAGTCGCTCATTGTCAGAACTTTCGCTCCAAATTCAATCGCTTTTTGGGCAGCATACTGCGCGACATTTCCAGATCCGGAAATCACGACGCTTTTACCGGTCATACTATCTCCGCGGTGGCGTAACATGGCATCGACGAAATAAAGTAGGCCATAGCCGGTCGCTTCTGGTCGTAAATTACTGCCACCCCAGTCGGTGCCCTTGCCGGTTAAGGATCCATGGAACTCATTTGCCAGCTTTTTGTACCAGCCGAATAAATAGCCGATCTCGCGTGAACCAACTCCGATGTCTCCAGCTGGAATGTCGGTGTCCGGGCCAATGTAGTTAGCAAGTTCGGTAATGAATGCTTGGCAGAAACGCATTATTTCGGCGTCCGATTTATCCTTTGGATCAAAATCTGATCCACCCTTTCCGCCGCCCAGCCACAAACCGGTTAGGCTGTTCTTAAAGATCTGCTCAAATCCCAAGAACTGCAAGATACTGAGGTTCACGCTTGGGTGGAACCGCAAACCACCTTTGTAAGGTCCAAGTACGCTCGAAAATTGAACACGGTAACCACGATTGACGTGTACGCTGCCATCGTCGGCAACCCAAGTAACCCGGAACTGAATACTGCGTTCCGGTTCCGTTATACGCTCAAGCACACCAGCTGAGCGGAGGTCTGGCCGGGCATCGAGTAGTTGCCCTAGCGAATTTACTAGCTCTTCGACACTTTGAATAAACTCTGGCTCTGCCTCATGCTTACGCCGAAAATTAGTTAGAAAATCAGCTACGTATGTCTGTCCATCACTCATATAAACTCACTTTCATTAGTTACTTTATAGTAATACTAACGTCTGTGATTTGGTAGTGCTGTTTATCCAGGTATGTTTGCTTGGAATGGTGAATAGTCAGGAAGATGTCGATCGTAATTAAGCGCGTAGTTAACCTGCAGCGATACTATATCGAGCTCAAGTACTTCTGCGATTGCCGCGTTTATATCAGGTACAATACCGGGGTGGATATAGCCAACTTTCAGTTTTACAAAAGGAAAACAATCGTCGTGGACAAGTGGCGCAACGCTTAGTAATGCGGCATAGCGGCGTAGTACATAAAAAGCTGGTTTTACCCGACTCTCAATTTGTTCAAGATCAGCGTAGCTACTCATGACTCTGGTGCCTTCGGATGTCCAACAATCACGGTTACTCTGCGGCGGGATTACTAGAATGCTTGGCTCAAATTCCTCGCTCATAGGTGTATAGTACGCCAGTAAGTGAGTAATCAGAAATTATAGACCGCTAAGCGCCGAATCGGCGTTTGCGACCAGCGTAGTCCAGTAGTGCGGCATCGAGGTCTGCTACGGTAAAAGCT
>JACMPL010000021.1 GCA_014377525.1 Candidatus Saccharimonadota bacterium | reverse complement strand
GGCATCCGATACTTAGCTCTACGGGGCCAGTGAACTCGGTTGACAACTCGCTGACCTTTGCAGCAACCGCGACCAACACTACACCAGCTGGTCTCTACACCGCTAATATGACATTGATTGCTACTGGATATTTCTAAGGCAACGAATGAATGAGACAACTACGGCATAGCCTGACTCTAACGAAAACTCTGTCACTGACAGCAATAGCCCTACTAGCAGTAGGGCTATTTGCCATTAGGCCAGTTTATGGTAATGATCTCGGCGCCCGGTCACTATTGCTGAGTGCGAATGCGCCGTCGGTAGCTTCGATTTATAATTTTTCGCTAGCTTCGGTAACGCCGGGAACGCTCGGTTCGATCCAGTTAAAGTTCTGTTCTAATAGTCCATTTTACGACGACCCTTGCACGGCACCGAGCGGTTTTAGCGCTAGCGCCGCAACGCTCACTAGCCAGTCCGGTAATACCGGTTTTACTATTGGGACTACATCGGACGTCAACACGATCGTGTTGAGCCGAATCCCGGTCGCAAACAGTTTAGCTATATCCAACTACGTCTTTGACGGTCTTACGAATCCAGATACTCAAGGCTCTTACTACGTACGGGTACAAACGTTTGCCAGCAATGACGCAAGTGGAGCTTTTAGCGACGCTGGCGGAATCGCGTTTAGTATAAATGATGCTTTGAACGTCAGTAGCCGGGTGCCACCGTATTTATCGTTCTGTAGTGGTGCCGATATCACCGGCTACAACTGCCTGAATGCCACCGGCAGCTACGTTAACTTCGGCGAACTATCATCGACTCGAACTAGCGCCGGAACAACCAAGTTATTAGCAGCAACCAATGCTGAGCAGGGCTATGTTATTGCCATCGGTGGAACGACGCTAACCTCTGGCAACCAAGAAGTAACAGCGCTAACAGCTGGTGATGCTTCACGGCCTGGTGTTTCGCAGTTTGGTATCAACTTGCGAGCTAATGTCGCACCCCGGATTGGAAATGACCCCGATGGGCAGGGAATTGGAGCACCAGTCAACGGCTATGGAATCGCTGACAAGTATAAATTCGCTAATGGCGACGTCATTGCTAGTTCGACGGTACCCGATTATCCGCGGCAATATACCGTCAGTTACATCGTTAACGTGCCAAAAGGGCAGGCTCCGGGCGTCTATGTCAGTACGATAACCTATATTTGTTTGGCAAAGTTCTAGTGCTTTGCTATGATGAACTCAAGATCTACTAATAAAAAGGAAACGTATGAGGGTACAAGAAAATATTCGCGCACTAGCTGGTGTCTTGCTCGCTGTAACTATAATTGGCGCAACAGCGCCGGCACTGGCAGCAACGACTACAACAACGACCGGCGCAGGTAATGGAATGCAAGTGTCGCCCCTGCGAACTGAGCTGACCATCAACGCTGGTGCGACGGTTACGACCAGCGTATTCGTACAAAATGTTACCGGCCAAAACGAAACGCTGCAGTCGTTGGTTAACGATTTTAATGCCGGTGGTTCCGAAAACGGTACTCCACAGCTACTCTTAAACGGCGAAAATGATAAAGCTCACGGCCTCCGACAGTTTGTTAACGCACTTCCAAATGTAAACCTCAAACCTAACGAACAAAAAGAAATCAAAGTAACTATAACGATTCCGAGCGGTACTGCCGCCGGTGGCTATTACGGAGCAGTCAGGTTTGCTCCAGCCGGTGTCATTGGCGGCCAGAACGTTAACTTAGCCGCTAGTGTCGGTTCTTTGATACTGGTGCGCGTTCCTGGCAACATCAAGGAAGAAGTCAAAATTTCGAGCTTAGACGTTCGCCGTGGCAGCAGCCCGCGCATCATATTCACGACCGGTAAATCGCTGAGTGCGATGGTGCGGTTCGAAAACAAGGGTAATATTCAAGAAGCCCCTTTTGGTAAGATCCAGCTCCGTAAGGGCAATAAAACCATTGATACCAAAGAAATTAACACTGGTGATCAACGGGGTAACGTACTGCCGGACAGTTTTCGACAATTTACCGTTCCACTCAGTAATGTCGGTTCATTCGGAAAGTATACTGTTCAAGGAAACTTTGGTTACGGCACTAACGGCGGCCAATTACTAACTGCTAAAACCACATTCTACGTCATTCCAGTTGCTGCAATTGCCGCTACTGTCGGCGTAGTTATCTTGATACTGCTAGCGATCTTTGTCCTGCCACGTATGATTCGGGCTTACAACAAAAAGGTTGTCCGACAAGCTAGCCGACGACGCTAGTTGTCCGACCAACGCAATAAGGTTATGCTAAAGGAATGAAACGGATTTTCTCGCTATCCACCATCCGGTTGTTAGTATTGATTGGCTTTGCATCGGCTTGTTTGGCGGTTCCAAGTGCGGCAGCTGCTTTAGAAAATCCTCAATCTGGCTCAGTTGGATTGGAAGGCACCATTTCAACCGACCCACCGAAGCAAGGCGCCACCATAACCACGCCCGGTAACGGCGCAAGCTTTACGGCAACACCAATTACGGTAAACGGACTGTGTCCAAAAGGTTTGCTAGTAAAACTGTTCGCCAATAACGTTTTTATCGGTAGTGTTTCTTGTACTACTGGTAGCTATTCGCTACAAACTGATTTATTCAGTGGCCAAAACGACTTGGTCGCCCGGGTTTACGATGCGCTCGATCAAGCTGGGCCAGACTCCAATGTCGTCACCGTTAATTTCGTAGACGCAAAGTTCGCTCAGTTCAACACCCGCGTTGCGCTCAGCAGTCCGTATGCTACTCGCGGCGCAGCCCCGGGCCAGGAGCTGACCTGGCCAATTACACTGAGCGGCGGTATCGGCCCGTACGCTCTCAGTGTCGATTGGGGCGATGGCAGCGCCCCGGACTTGCTAAGCCAGGCTTTTGCTGGAAATATTTCCATCAAGCACACCTACAAAGCGGCCGGTGTCTATAAGGTGATCATCAAAGCGACTGACTCGACAGGAACGAGTGCTTTCTTGCAACTTGTCGGCGTCGCAACCGGCAAAGTCGCAGTCGGCTCAGCGTTCGGTAGCTCCAATGGCGGATCTTCCGGTAGTGGCGGGTCCGGCGCAATTCGAACCAAAGTCATTTGGTGGCCAGCCGCGGTCATGCTGCCGCTGATCATCGCAACGTTTTGGGTAGGCCGCCGCCACGAGCTGTATACGCTTCGCAAGCAGCTCGAAAAAACTCGAAACCAATCTTAGCGTAATTTACAGATCGTCTAGCCAACGCTATACTGATATCAAGTGAATCAGTAACAAGCTGACAAGAAAGATTGTATGGCTCAAAAAGTGTACGTCGGGATGTCCGGCGGTGTTGATAGTTCGGTGACGGCCGCCCTGCTTAAAGAGCAGGGCTATGACGTCACGGGCGTCTACATGAAAAACTGGAGTCAAGATCTGCCCGGTTTTACCTGCCCGTGGAAAGAGGATTATCAGGATGCTAAACGGGTGGCGGTGCAGCTGGATATTCCGTTCAAGATGTACGATTTTGAGACGGAGTATCGTCAGCGGGTGGTCGACTACATGGTAGAAGGTTACGTGGCCGGCATTACGCCGAATCCGGATATTATGTGTAACCAAGAAATCAAATTTAAAATATTTTTAGAGGCGGCTCTAATAGATGGCGCCAACATGATAGCCACTGGCCACTACGCCCGGATTGTACACGGCGACCGCGTCGAATTGTTAGCTGGACAGGACGCCAATAAAGATCAGTCATACTTTTTGTACCGGGTGCGCGAAGACGCGCTGGCTCGTAGCCTCATGCCGGTCGGCGATATGGATAAGCCGCACGTTCGCGCCATAGCTCGGCGGCTTGGTTTAGCGACAGCCGAAAAGAAAGATAGCCAGGGAATTTGTTTTGTCGGCAAAGTCGGCATCAAAGATTTTTTGTTAGCCGAGCTCGGCCAACAGCAACCAGGCAATATTATCGACCAAAATGGGCTAACGATCGGTGAGCACGACGGCGCACTATTTTACACTATTGGCCAGCGCCATGGGCTCGATGTCGGCGGCGGCTTACCATATTATGTAGTTGGTAAGGACATGGCCAAGAATGAAGTTTACGTCACCAGTGATTTGCAAGATGGCCGTTTGTGGCACCGCGATCTAAAACTGACGTCACTGCATTGGATTAATGATGCGCCAGCCGAAGGCCGTAGCTACCGTGTCCGTACCCGCTACCGGGCGCCGCTTGTCGACTGTACGATTACGCATACCAATTCAACTTCCACAATTCATCTGAATGATGATTTACGAGCGATTACGCCCGGTCAATCAGCCGTTATCTACGATGGTGACCGTGTCGTCGGCGGCGGTATTGTCGTATAATTTGGTACTCTTCTGGCCGCCAAAGTCTAATCTGCTACAATTAACAGATATGAACGCGAACCCAAAACCCCCGTTGAACGCTCAGGAAATCCGAAACGCTTACCTGGCTTATTTCAAAAGAAATGAGCATGTTGTTATTCCGCGCTCGCCGCTCATTCCGCGTGACGATCCGACGACTTTGTTTACTGGTTCGGGCATGCAACAGCTCATGCCGTTCTTACTTGGCAAAGACCACCCTGCCGGTGTCCGATTAACTGATAGCCAGACTTGCTTGCGTGCTCAGGACATCGACGAAGTTGGCGACAATCGACACACCACCTTTTTTGAGATGCTCGGTAACTGGAGTCTTGGTGATTATTTTAAAGGCGAGCAAATCCGCTGGTTTTTTAGTTTTTTGACCGAAACGGTCGGTCTTGATCCACAAAAAATTTACGTTACATGTTTTATTGGTGATGAGACTCAGGGTATTGTACGCGACGATACTTCCGCTAAAATCTGGCAAGAATTATTTGCCGAAAAAGGCATTGACGCAAAAATCGTTGCAGTCGGTTCGCAGAACGATGGCAATCAAACTGGCATGCAGGATGGCCGAATCTTCTTTTATGATGACAGCGAAAACTGGTGGAGCCGTGGTGGTGGACTAGCCAAAACACCGATCGGTGACCCCTGTGGCCCTGACTCGGAAGTTTTTTACGATTTTGGTGATGCCAATCACGACGCCAGCTATGGGCTGCCGCATCCAGCAAGTGATTCCGGTCGATTTATGGAGATTGGTAACCAAGTCTTTATGCAGTATAAGCGAACCGAAAGTGGGTTCGAGCCGCTTGCCAATCAGAATGTTGATTTTGGCGGCGGCTTGGAACGCATCGCGGCAGCGGCTCTTGACAGTCCTGATGTTTTTAAAATCAGTCTCCTATGGCCTATTATCGAAAAGCTGCAATCAATTTCGGGCAAAAGTTACGATAGTAACACGGCTAGCATGCGCGTAATTGCCGACCACCTGCGGGCTGCATCGTTCTTAGCCGTCGACGGAATCGTGCCAAATAATAAAGAGCAGGGCTACGTGATGCGGCGGCTCGTTCGCCGCGCAATTCGGTTTGCCTTCGATCTTGGTGTGGAGCAAAACTTTATGGAGGAAATCATACCAGTTATTGCCGACTTGTATGGAGCTGATTACCCAGAGGTTGCTCAGAACCGTCAGAAAATAATTGATATTCTTGCAAAAGAAGAAAAAGCGTTTCGCCAAACCCTCCGCAAGGGGCTACGTGAGTTTGTGAAACTATTTGTTAATGCCGACGCTAGCACACACGGCGAAATATTATTTACGCTCTATGACACCTACGGCTTTCCGGTTGAACTTAGCGTCGAAGAGGCGTTCAAGCAAGACGTAACGCTCCACGAAGATTGGCGTGCCCAGTTCGATGTCAAGATGGCCGAGCAACGAGCACGTAGCCAAACTGCCAGCAAGGGCGTTTTTAAGGGCGGCTTAACCGGCCAAACGCTCGAGCACAAAAAGTATCACACTGCGACGCATTTGCTGTACCAGGCGCTGCGTACGGTACTTGGCGAACACGTCGTGCAGCGCGGCAGTAATATCACCGAGGAGCGCCTGCGCTTCGATTTTTCGCACGACCAAAAAGTTACACCTGAGCAGATCCAGCTGGTCGAGTCGATTGTTAACGAGCAAATTAGCCTGGACCTAAAAGTTTCGTTCGAAGAGTATCCAACCCAGGTTGCCATTCAAGAAAAAGGTGCTCTTGGCCAGTTTGGTGACCGTTACAGCGACACCGTTAAAGTTTATAGAATGATCGCCGATGGCGCTGACGTGCCATTCAGTTTTGAGATTTGCGGCGGCCCCCATGTCGATCATACGCTGCAGCTACTCGAAGATGGAAAAACCTTTAAAATTCTAAAAGAAGAGGCTTCCAGTGCCGGTATTCGACGAATTAAGGCCGTGCTGGCATAACTATATTTCGCCGCGTACTAATGCAATTGTTTCACGAGCCGCAACTAAGTATCTTTGATCTAAATCGAGCAACTGCCTTGTAGCTTCAACTTCTGTTCGCCTGGTTGGTAGTGCGCCAAGTATCTCTTGCCCCTGATCGTGGCGTGGCACGACAAATTCAATTTGTTTATTCCATATACCTTTTATGCAAGGTGTCTCGGATCGGCTGTTACTACTCGTGTTAATGACCATTGTTGTGTGCGGTAATGTTGTTGGGTTATAGGAGGAATCAACGCAGAAACTGATAGCACGGAAGCTTAACCCGTCATCGTTAGGCGATGATAAAATAGTGACAATATTGTCTTCACTGCCTTCATAAAAATCGGTAATGTGAATTTTGTTAGTATCATTTACCGTTAAATCACGCTCTGTTTTAGCCGTCCATTTTTTAGCAAACTGAAGCATACTGCTAATATCTTTCCAAGTTGCTTCCTGTTTTTCTTTAGGTAACGACAAACCGATTCCTTCCAGTATCTCCGCAACCAGTGATGCGGGATGAAGTTCCGGTGTGTCATCTGCATGGCCCTCGTTAGTTGGTTGATCTTTATGTAAGCATAAATACTGGTCAGGATAATATTTTGACATATAATCTGACGGTTCATAGGCAAAAACTAAGGAATTACTGTTATCAAAAAATAATTCAGCTATCAGAATTTTATACAATGAACTAGCTTTATCGTACCTCAGCTTTAGGTCGACACTTATAATATCAGTTGGTTCCTGATCAAGCGTATCGTAGAAATTTTTTACTTCAGTAGTGAGCATTAGAAAAGGGTAACCGCACTGCGTAATTCGCACATCAATCGAACTTTTCTCAAGGGCTTCATTTGCAAAATTAGCAATAGCTTTTTCTGTTTTGCGCATTTCGGCGTACATGTCAGGGCTAACATTATCGTAACAATTCTCGAACATCATTGCATTAGACTACAAAATGCGCTTAATAGCAATATTCACCTATTAACTATTAACGCGTGGTATTCTTTATAAGAGTGCCTATATAACAAAAATGAAAAAACATAAATCAGTCGTACAGCCTACCAAAGCTGTTCAAACCAGTCGAATCCTTAAGCTAACGCACCGCCAGCACACCGGCCGGCTGACGTCGCATCGCAGCACATCCTACCCGGTACTCGCGATGATCTTGCTTGTCGTCGGCATATTGCTGGGTGGTATGACGCACATCACAAGCGCCGATTCTGTCTATGGAAACGGTACTGATAATTACGTCGTCATGGCTAGCGTGCCGGGGCCAGCACCAAGGGTGGCGGCGGCTTTTTCGACGCCTACGGATGGTGCGCATTTTACGAGCTCGCCGATATCGGTTACGGGGACGTGCCCTGTCGATACGTATATTTCGCTGTACCGGAACGGCCTATTTAGTGGTGTTGCTCTCTGTAGTGTCGATGGCAAATGGACAATCGAGACATCGCTGTTTGCTGTCCGGAATGATCTGACAGCAAAAGTTTTTAATTTGACAGACGTGCCGGGTCCGGTAATTGGCGGTATTACGGTCTACTACGATCCGCCGTCGGTTCCTATCAACAGTCCCGGAGACACAGTAACCAGTGTCACTGTGCCCAATCAGCCGAACCAACCTGGCCAAATCTTGCCTAGCGGCAGCACAAATCAAAAAAACAAAACTCCGCCAAGTTTAGTTGATAGTGTTGCCAACGCGAGCACGTTAACGCTCACAAGCAATTTCCTCTACAAAGGATACTACGTCAATCAGCCGGCAACCTGGCAATTTGCGGTTAATGGTGGCACTGCTCCATACGCGATTTCGGTTGATTGGGGTGACGGCTACCGGTCGTTGATTAGCCAGCCGAACGCCGGCCAGTTTAAATTGCAGCATACCTACATGAAGCAGGGCACTTACAGGGGTAGTTACGTCATTAAAGTAACGGCGACCGATGCTGGAAACAATGAAACGCTGTTACAATTACTGGCTATCGTCAATGAGCGGCCGGGTTCGCCGTCGCTCGGTTCGATCGGTGGTGTAGCCGGATCAGGCTCGCCCGGAATTATGCGCTACCTGCTACCAAGCTACGGTGTAGTTGTACTGATGGCTGCCTCATTCTGGCTTGGTGAAGTACGAGAACTACGCTACTTACGGCCACATCACGGTGCACGTCATCGTCACGCCTAGTTACTTTTTGAAATTTTTGCAGGCCAATCATGAGCCGGACCGGATAAGCTTATGCTAAAATAATGCATATGTTCGATAAATTCAAAACCGTTAGCCTCGACATGGCTAACAAGGCGCGCGATAGTGCCTCAAAAGCTACCAGTAGTGTTAAATCTCGAACGAGTAAACAATCCGACCAATATTTAGTGGCCCTTGATATCGGTACTGAGTTTGTGAAAGCGCTGGTCGGCAAAGTAAATCCGGAGACAGCGACTATCGAAGTTGTTGGTGTTGGGCGCGCTCATCAATCGCTTAGCGACATGCAGGCCGGAGCTATCGCCGACATCGCTGGTGTTGTTGAGAACTGCGACAAAGCCCTCCACGAGGCCGAGGAGCAGGCTGGGGTAAGTGTGCGTACGGCAATTATCGGTATCGCCGGAGAACTCGTCAAAGGCACGACAACAACAATTCGAGTACCTCGAAAAACGCCGACGAAGCCATTAGACGTTACGGAAATGGAACGGATAATTGGACTTGTCCAAGCCCGCGCCGAGGAAAAGGCCAAACAACAACTCGCGTGGGAGCTTGGCGGTAAGGCTGTCGACGTTCGCTTGGTGAACTCAGCCCTAGTCAGTATTGAAATCGACGGCTATCCAGTAACCAATCCAATAGGTTTTCAAGGAAAGGATGTGGTGATTCAGCTTTATACAGCGTTTGCGCCCCTTATTCACATCGGTGCACTCGAAAAAACTGCCCAAGAGCTTGATCTAGACCTCTTGGCAGTCGCAGCTGAGCCATTTGCTGTCGCTCGTGCGGTTATTGGGAATAACCCGAACCAGAATCTGAACGCTATCTTAATGGACGTTGGTGGTGGTACAACTGACATAGCTGTTGTTAACGATGGTGGTGTCCAGGGAACAAAAATGTTTGGTATTGGTGGCCGGGCGTATACGCGGGCCATCGAGCGAGAGCTTAATGTCGAATTCGAGCAAGCAGAAGAGCTCAAACTAGGTCTTAGCACCAATAAAATTGCAGCTAACAAGCGACCAATTGTCGAAAAGGTGCTGAACAAAACGGCTGATACTTGGGTGAGCGGAGTCGAACTTGCCTTAGCCGAATTCACTAAATTGGATCATCTACCGCACCGCTTGTTCCTTTGTGGCGGTGGCTCATCGCTCGATTTACTAATGGACCGTCTCGAGGAGTCACCTTGGTACCGAAATTTACCGTTCACCCGTAAACCTAGCGTCCATCACATCCGTCCAGAACAAATTGCTGGTATCACGGATATGACGGGCCTAGTCAACGATCATACTTTTATAACGGCATTGGGTCTACTGCGCGTCGGTATGGACACAATGCAGTTCAATGGGGGCAGTAGTGGCACGATCAGAGAAAAAATAGACAAGATGTTAAGCGTATAATTATATTGATATGACAGTAGCTAACAAAGATACCATTTACATCGACGTAGACGAAGAAATAACCGGCATGATCGATAAAGTTCGGGCAAGCCCGGCTAAAATCGTCGCGATCGTGTTACCGAAACGAGCTAGCGTGCTTCAAAGTATCGTCAATATGAAGCTTCTGAAGCGAAGCGCCGACGATGCTAAAAAACACTTGGTCTTGATAACGTCCGAAGTTGGCCTACTGCCGCTAGCGGGCGCGGTTGGCCTGCATGTCGCCTCATCGTTGCAATCGAAGCCAGCCATTCCGTCTGGTCCGGAGGCGTTTGACGATCGCGAAGAAACTGTCGAGGAAGAAACAGCCGAACTTGACGGCGAGGAAGCGCCTGACGCAACCAAATCGGTCGGTGAACTGGCCGGTATTGGCGCGCTGTCGGCTGCAACGGCAGCGGCCAGTTCGTCGGCTAGTGCCAAAGACATCGACACTATCGAACTTGATGACGAAGATGTGATTGCTCCAGCGGCAGCGGCCGGCAAGCCGTTCAAAGATAAGAAGCATAAAAAAGATAAAAGCTTACTGATCCCAAATTTCAACCGGTTCCGACTTTTACTTGTGGCCGGTGTCATCGCGATTATCTTGCTTACCGGCGGCCTAGTCGCGGCTGTTAAAATATTGCCAAAAGCGCAAGTTGAAATTGCAACTAATTCCAGTAGCGTCAATGTTGCGCTCAACTTGGCGCTCAGCCCGACGGCTAAGGAAGTCAAGACAGATGGTAATGTGCTGCCGGCCAAGTTGGTTAGCCAACAAAAAACCTCTTCTCAGCAAGCGCCAGCTTCGGGCCAGAAAAATAATGGCCAAAAAGCTAGCGGCAGCGTTACGATTACGAACTGTAGTGACGGCAATCAATATATTACGATTCCAGCCGGAACTGGTGTCAGTACGGCTGGCCAGACGTATATTACCCAAAAAAGTGTTGACCTTCAGTTCAGCGGAAAACGCAGTAACGGTAAATGTGACACCCGCGATGGGATAACGGCGGCAACGGTCAATGTCATTTCCCAGGCTCAAGGTGCAAAATATAACGTCTCTGCAAATTCGAATCCGAGTTTTGCGGTAGCAGGCTTCTCCAATACGAATGCAGTCATTGCTGACGATATAGCCGGTGGCACAGATGACATCATCAAAGTTATCGCCCAGTCGGATATAGATGCGGCCAAAGCAAAGTTCAGTGCTACCGATGCCGACGTTAAGCAGCAGCTTCAGTCGCTATTACAACAGAGCAGCTACCGGGCGATTACGGCTACCTATGTTGCTGGCGCACCGGCTATTACGGCTAGTGCAAATGTCGGCGATACAGCCGATAATGTCACGGTAACGCAGGCCGTAACGTACACGATGTATGGCGTCAAAGATACGGACCTTGGCCAGTTAGTGAACGCTGCAGTCAAAAAGCAGATCGATACTTCTAAACAGAGCATATTATCACAGGGCCTCGATACAGCTAAGTTTACGATTCCAACCGGTGGTGATGGTAGCGCGGTCAGCCTAGCGACGGTTGCGACAGCTGGTCCAGATTTGAACGTCGACAAAATCAAACGGCAAGTTGCCGGACTTAAAAGTGGACCAGTTAAAACACAGCTTGGCTCAACGCCGGGCGTTACGGCGGTCGATATTAAATTAAGTCCTTTCTGGGTTAGTTCGATTCCAAAAGACCTGACTAAAATAACGGTAATGATTGCCAAGCCTGTCGCTAGCAAGGTGAATGGTAACTAACCGGTGGCTCTGACAGCGATATCTCTCGACATTGGAACCAAGCGAATCGGCGTCGCCGTCGCTTCATTGATAACGCGTTTTCCGCGCCCGCTGACAACATTAACCAACGACGAGGATATTGTAGCCAGTATTCGGCAGGTTATCGAAACTGAAGACGCTGGAATTGTAGTGGCTGGGTTACCCAGAGGACTTGACGGCCAGGAAACGGCTCAGACTAGCTACGCCCGAGAGTTCGTGGCGAAATTACAAGCGGATATATCATTACCGTTCTTTTTTCAGGACGAAGCTTTGACTTCCGTCCGGGCCGAGCAAGAGCTTAAAGCCCGCGGCGGGTCGTATGAAAGAAGCGCTATTGATGCCCTGGCAGCAGTCTATATATTAGAAGATTATTTGGAGGAAGCAGCCCGCACACTATGAAATTTAACGCCAATCGCCCCAAAGCTCATCGAGTGCCTCACCGCATTTGGTTGCTACTCGTTATTTTTGTCATTTTGATTGTTGGCGGCATTGTCGTAACAAAGCAGGTGTACATACAGCAATTGAGTCCGCTTAGTAGTGATCAGCGCAGCCAGATCTTCACCGTAAAAACAGGCACTTCTGACAAGCAAATCTCTAAGGATCTCGAACAAGCCAAGTTGATTCGAAGTTCATGGGCCATGGAGCTCTATATTCATAGCCATAAATTAGCTGGTAAATTACAAGCCGGCACGTATGCTTTCTCGCCGAGCCAAGGAACGTCAACCATTGCTACGACTTTAACCGTGGGCAAGGTGACCACTAAATTAGTAACAATTCTACCGGGTCGTCGGATAGACCAGATCAGGGCAAATTTAATAAACTATGGTTTTAGTCCAGAATCGGTCGATGCAGCGCTAAGGACAGAACAATATGCCGGCCTGCCCGCTCTGGCCTATAAACCAGCCAACATAACTTCGTTAGAAGGTTTATTGTGGCCGGATTCGTTCCAGAAGGATGGTAACACGACGCCAGAACAGATTATCCGAGAATCGCTTACTGCTATGGGGCATCACTTGACGCCAGAAGTGCAGGCCGGTTTTGCTATGCAGAATCTGACAACTTACCAAGGGATAACGCTGGCCTCGATCATTGAACAAGAAGTTTCGAACGCCAATGACCGCGCTCAAGCTGCTCAAGTATTTCTGACTCGACTTAAAATGGGAATGATGCTTGGCTCGGATGTCACGGCGAACTATGGTGCGATAGCGGCTGGTCGCCAAGCCAGCCTGGCCTATGACTCACCGTATAATACGCTCAAAAATGTTGGCCTGCCGCCAGGACCAATAAGTACGATCAGCGCTAGCTCGCTAAAAGCCGCTGGAAACCCCGCTGCAACCAGTTGGCTATATTTTGTAGCTGGCGACGACGGTATAACCTATTTTTCGAAGACATTAGATGAGCATCAGGCGCTTACGAATAAGCATTGTTTCAAGCTCTGTGGCCGCTAATTACAGCTTATTTAATGACATTTTAATTAATTATGACATAATTTTTTTAACGGGGGTCAGTTTGGCAATACGTTACGTAATTAACTCTAATGATGTGCATAAATGCTTGGATGACACGAGTGACGATGATATAATCTGTCGGTGACACAATTAAGCTTACGTTAATCCAAGTGGTGTAACCATTGGTTATGAGTGTAAGTGTCGTCACCCTAACTGGTAAATTTTTAGCGTGTAAGCTTTAGGCAAACAATACTAACAGTAAACCCCCAGTTTTGTACGTGCCAGTCGGCACCGGAGTCTGTATCAGTACGAACACCTCTACAATTAGTCGTTTATTTATTCCTCGGACACTTCATCGCACGAAGTTGTATCGTAAGCTCTTCACAAATTCCCAACAAAAAACCTTTCGTCGCCGGGTAATCCGTACTAGTTTATTAGTCGGTAACACGGCTGTTCTGGTCGCAGTCGGTTTTTTTGTTTTGCAAAATCCTAGTTCTGGCACCAGTTCAGCTTCGTCGATTTTAAGTGGTTCCGGTGGCGTATCGGCAGCTGCAAATCCACTCGATCAACTTTCCTCCGCTGATATTGCACTAACCGTTGCTCGAATGAGCAGCCTACCCGAAGCAACGGCAATTAATAATCAGGCTGATTCGCAAGCAATCGAACTGTCCATGGCACAATCGAGCAACAACGTTGTCAGTAAGCCGCAAGTAGTGACAACTGCACTCAAATCTCAGGCAGATATAAAAAGCTACAAATCGCTCGACGGTGACACGGTGCCAAATTTAGCGGTAAAATTCGGTGTCACGTCCGACAGCATTCGTTGGTCCAATAATATGACTGGCGATAGCGTCACGGCTGGTACTAAACTGACGATTCCACCAGTTAACGGTATTGTCTACACCGTCAAAGACGGTGATACCGCCGACACGTTAGCTACCAAGTTCAAAGCTAGCAAAGATCAAATTATTGCCTATAACGATGCTGAGATCAAAGGCTTGCGAGTCGGTGACAAAATTATTATTCCAAACGCCACTCAAGTTGCCCCAGCTTTAACTGCTCGGGCAATCGCAGCAAGCGGCGCCAACGGAGCTGGTAAAGCAGTCTCGTACCCTTGGGGTGGCAGTGCTATATACGGCTATAACGGTTACGACTTTGGCTACTGTACCTGGTATGTTGCTAGCCGCATTGCGGTACCGACCAATTGGGGCAATGCTAATACGTGGGCGAGCTTGGCGCCATTAAGTGGCTGGACAGTCAGTAGCACGCCACGGGCCGGCGCTGTCGGCCAGAGCAATGCTGGTGCTGAGGGCCATGTCGCCTATGTCGAGGCAGTGTCCGACGATGGCACGATGATCAAATATTCTGATATGAACGGATTAGCTGGCTTCGGCCGAGTCGGTAATTCGGATTGGGTTTCGGCCTCAAGGTTCCCACACTACATTTATCGCTAGTTTAAGTGACTTAGTGCGTGTCACGCATTAATCGTTGCATTACCGGTATGAAATTTTGAAAAATTCAGTATTTCGTGTTAAAATATGAATAATATTCTAGTAACGTCTTTCTAAGTACTGGTGGAAATTGTATGAGTTTTATCGATAAAGTAACGGTTAGCGCGCTCGCGGGTAAGGGTGGCGATGGTCGAGTCAGTTTTCGCCAAGAAAAGTTTATCGACAAGGGCGGCCCAGACGGTGGCGATGGTGGTAACGGTGCCAACATAGTGTTAGTCGCCAGCCGCAATCAGAATACACTGGCCGCGTTCCGGTTCCAGAAGGAACTTAAGGGTGACGAAGGCAAAGCCGGCGGTGACCGTAACAAACACGGTCGCAGCGCGCAGCATTTAATGGTCCAGGTACCGGTCGGGACCATCGCCTATGCACCTTCCGGTGAGGTCATCGCCGATCTTATCGAGGATGGCCAACAAACAATTATCGCCAAGGGTGGTGGTGGTGGCTTTGGCAACGCGCACTTTGTTTCTTCTCGCCGCCAAACGCCACGTTTCGCTGAAAAGGGCGAGCCGGGCGAGGCGCTCGAAGTTCAACTGGAAATTAAGATGATCGCTGATGTCGGTTTAGTCGGTTTACCGAACGCTGGAAAATCTACCCTGCTCAGCGTCATCAGCAATGCTCGGCCAGAAATCGCCGATTACCCGTTCACAACGTTAACGCCTAATCTTGGTGTCGTCGATATCGCTGGTGAAAGTAGTGTTCTGTTTGCCGACATTCCAGGGCTGATTGAAGGTGCTGCCGACGGCAAGGGGCTTGGGCATGATTTCCTGCGTCATATCGAGCGTACGGCCGTCATAATGCATTTAATTGATGCCTACCAAGATGATGTTGCCGCTACCTATAGTACGATTAAGGCCGAACTATCGGCCTACCAGAACGATTTAGCGACTCGACCGGAGATCGTCGTGATCACTAAAATCGAAGGACTTGATGCTGAAATCGTCGCCGATATCCAAAAGCAATTACGAACGGTCGTCACCAAAGATACGCCAATTTACGCGATCTCAGCTCAGTCGAAGCAAGGTCTTAAAGAGTTGTTATTCAGTGTCAAGGACGCCGTGGCGGCCTCACGCGCCAAACTTGACGAAATCGCCGCGGTCGAAGCAGCAGCTATCCCCGTGTTACGCCTATTGGACAACAGCAAAGCGTGGAAAGTAAACAAAGTGGAAGACATTTATTATGTTTCTGGGCCGCGCATCGATCATTTCTCGAATCGAACTGATTTTGAAAACGAAGAGGGTATTCAGCGTCTCCGTGACATCATGAAGCGCTTCGGCATTCTCCATGAGCTCGTTCGCCAGGGTATTGAACCGGGCGATACCATCCAGTTCGGACCGAACGAATCTCATAATTTCGAGTATTAATAGTTTCATTGGCACTAATCTCAACTAAGCATTAAATTACGTGCCTGGCCGCCAGCCGAATGCTACACTGATAGCAATGAGCGCAACTTTCTTCTTCTACGACCTCGAAACTTCAGGCTTCAGTACTCATGGCGCTCGTATCATGCAATTTGCTGGTATTCGAACCGATGCCAACCTGCAACCTATCGGTGAGCCGGTCGACGTCATGATAAAACTTTCTCCTGATATCCTGCCTGACCCCGACGCGATCATGCTCACCGGAATCACTCCCCAGCAGACCATTGTGGATGGCCTGACTGAAGTTCAATTCCTCAAATATTTCTATGACGAAGTCGTGCAGCCAGATACGACGTTCCTAGGTTTCAATTCGGTCCGATTCGATGACGAGTTTATGCGCTACCTTCACTATCGCAATTTTTATGATCCGTACGAGTGGCAATGGTCTAACGGTTGCTCGCGCTGGGACGTTCTTGACCTTGTCCGAATGACTCGGGCACTGCGTCCAGAGGGGATTGAGTGGCCAATGACGCCGGAAGGGAAACCGACAAATCGTCTGGAGTTACTCACCAAAGAAAATAATCTATCGCATGAGCATGCCCATGATGCGCTCAGCGATGTTTATGCAACCATTGCCGTTACTAAACTTATCAAGGACAAACAGCCCGATTTATTCAAATATCTGTACGATTGCCGCAGTAAAAAAGTTGTTTCGGAATTAGTGCATAAATATGCACCGTTTGTATACACAACTGGCCGCTACAGTAGTAATTACCTGAACACTTCGGCGGCAGTTCTCCTTACCAAGCATCCGCAACAGGACTGCGGTATTGTCTATAATCTCCGCGAAGATCCTACGCCTTACCTGGCGATGACGCCACCGCAATTGGTCGAAGCCTGGCGCTACAACCATGATCCAGATGCTGCCCGCTTGCCCGTAAAGACGCTCAAATATAATCGTTGCCCAGCGGTAGCACCGATGGGAGTCGTCAAAGAACCAGCGACGCGGCAGCGGTTACAGCTTGATCTCAAGCAAGTCGTACGCAATTTGCAAACGCTTCAGGCTGACACTGAATTCCCCGGCCGAATTTTAGAAGCACTCAAGATTATGGATTCTGAGCGTGACGCTGAACGATCCGAATTACCCAAAGACGTCACGACGGTAGATTCACGGCTGTATGATTCTTTCTTGCCGCAGGGCGATAAGGCGATTGCTCAGTCTATTCGAACTGCCAAGCCGGATGATATTTCGCAGCTTGGTGCTAAGCTGCACGACGACCGGCTCAAGCAATTGTTGCCGCTCTACAAGGCTCGCAATTTCCCGAACAAATTATCGAGTGAAGAGTTAGCCGATTGGGACGTTTATCGTACCGAAAAGTTATTTGCAGGTACTACCAAAAGCCAATTAGCGCTGTTCTTTGCCCGCTTAGGCGAACTAGGAAACGAAAATTTAGACGATAATAAAAAATTCTTACTCGAAGAGTTACAGCTGTACGGCCAGTCGATTATGCCCGGAGATGTGATTAACGAGTAGAACTTATAGTGAGCGTGGTGGTAATGATGTTGTTGTTCGCATCATTAGCACTAGATGTGTCATTCGTAAATGACCGCACAAGCTGCCGGCGTCTGCGGAGGCTAATTACATTAGCCAATAATAGCAATGTAGCAATATCAGCGACGATATATATCCACATCTCGAACGTAATTTGAATTGTTGTTCCCGGAATCAGTCCGAGTACGAAAAAACTGTACATTGGTGCCTCACGATTTGGAGGAATTGTACATCTTATTGGTAAAAAGTCAACAATGTTTTATAATTGCTTACGCTTAAACACCAGATATCGTTCGCGGTTGACGAGCCCGAGCGTCAAAGCGATGAACAGTAGGGTAACGCCTAGGCTTATCTGCCAAAGGGCGACATGTCGAATCAAATACGCTATTCCAACTATTAGTAGCACAGTTGCCACTACGTCGTAGACGAGTTGAATGATTTTGTGGTCTGGGAAAGCAATCTTGATGAGCCGCTCACTGTTTTTGGCAAGATAATGTCTCAATCGAGCAGCCCATTCGTTGTTGATCGATAATAAGCCTAATCCGGCTAGCACCAATGGAATGCCACCAGGCCCCGGTAACCAGCCGAGCGCGGCGCCAAGCAAGATCAATAAATAGCCGGCAAAATCGGTGGCAATTCGCTTGGTATGCTTTTTGATGCGGTTCATTTGTACTATTGTAGCCTAGTTGTGGGATGTACTGGGAGATATCCACTATCGTAAATGTTGTTTTATCTGTATAATTATGCACCGTAATGGAGATCAATTTTGTCAGATAACATCGTCGTCAAAGGTGCCCGTGAGCATAATTTACAGAACATAGACGTTACGATTCCCCGCAATCAATTAGTCGTCATCACCGGACTCAGTGGCTCAGGTAAATCAAGCTTGGCTTTTGATACTATTTACGCAGAAGGTCAGCGCCGTTACGTTGAATCTCTCAGCAGTTACGCCCGCCAATTTTTGGGATTGATGGAAAAACCGGATGTTGATCAAATTGACGGACTGAGTCCAGCGATCAGCATCGACCAAAAATCGACCAGTCGTAACCCGCGCAGCACGGTTGCGACAGTTACCGAAATATATGATTACCTGCGTTTACTATATGCCCGCATCGGTATTCCGCACTGTCCGATCGACGGCGAGCCGGTAGTACGTCAGACGACCAACGGTATTATCGACCAGATAGTCGCTACGACTAGCGGCAAACGAATCATGGTATTAGCACCAGTCGTGATCGACAAAAAAGGGGCTTTCGAACATATCCCCGAACAGTACCAACGGGCTGGATTTGCTCGTGTCCGCGTCGATGGCGTCGTATACGCCCTCGATGAGTTTCCTAAACTTGATAAAAATTATCGTCACCGTATCGAGGTCGTGGCCGACCGTATGGTTAACGACGATGATAGCCGCGGTCGCTTAGTTCAATCTGTCGAACAGGCTCTTGAAATTGCCGAGGGCAAGGTAGTTATTCTTGACGCTGACGCCGATTCCGATGCGACTACCACCTACAGCCTGATGTACGCCTGTCCGCATCATCCGGAAATTTCTATTCCGGAACTTGAACCTCGAACGTTTAGCTTTAACAGTCCGCAAGGAGCTTGCCCGGTTTGCACCGGGCTTGGTAATCGCCTCGAGGTTGATCCGGAGCTAGTGATACCAAACGGTCGTCTGACAATCGCGGAGGGGGCGATCCGTCCGTATAATCGCATCAACGTTGATAACTGGTACATGAAAAAGCTCCAGGCCGTGGCCGATGAATATAAGTTTTCACTACATGTTCCGACCAGTGAACTGACACCAGCCCAACTCGAAATGGTGTTGTACGGTACGGCTAATAAAAAATATCGGGTGCCACTCGGTTTAGGCCGTTCGTTCGAAACTACCTACGAGGGAGTAGTGCCTAATCTGGAGCGTCGCCACAAAGAAACTGATAGCGATTTTATTCGCCGTGATATTCAGCGCTTCATGCAAGAGCGGCCTTGCCACAAATGTAAGGGTTTACGGCTCAAGCCAGAGGTTTTAGCCGTCACCGTTGGGCAGCATTCCATCATGGATGTTTGTCAACTTTCCATCGACAACGCTCACACCTGGTTTGTTAGCCTGGAACTGAATCCGACCGAAAAAAAAATTGCCGAGCTTATATTAAAGGAAATTGGCAACCGTCTCAAATTTTTGCAAGACGTCGGCCTGAACTACTTAAACTTGCTGCGTTCAGCTGCGACGCTGAGTGGTGGCGAAGCTCAGCGAATTCGTTTGGCTACGCAGATTGGTTCGGGCTTGATGGGAGTGCTGTACGTGCTCGATGAGCCTAGTATTGGCTTGCACCAGCGAGATAATGATCGTTTAATTAAAACACTCAAGCATTTACGAGAACTTGGCAATACCGTCATCGTTGTCGAACATGATGAAGACACTATCCGGACAGCGGATTATCTGCTCGATATCGGCCCGGGCGCCGGTATTCACGGTGGTCATGTTGTTGCCGCCGGAACGCCAGCCGAAGTTATGAAGAATCCCAAAAGCGTCACGGCGGCCTATCTTTCGGGATCTAAGAAAATCAAAGTTCCCAAAAAGCGTAGGCTAGGCAATGGCAAAGAACTAGTTATCAAGGGCGCCCGCGAAAATAATTTAAAAAACGTTGATGTCTCGATTCCACTAGGCAAATTAGTCGTTGTCACCGGCGTTTCAGGTTCTGGAAAATCATCGCTGATCAATGATATTCTCGCGAAAGAGCTATTAGCCCGGTTGCACCGGGCTAATACGGTACCGGGCCGTCACGATGAAATCACGGGCATTGAAGAACTCGATAAAGCAATCATCATCGATCAATCGCCAATTGGTCGAACACCTCGCTCTAATCCGGCTACCTATACCGGCTTGTTCACGCCAATTCGGGAACTTTTTGCCAGTGTTCCAGAAGCTAAATTACGTGGCTACAGCGCTGGTCGATTTAGTTTTAACGTTCGCGGCGGTCGCTGCGAAAACTGTTCCGGCGATGGGATCATCAAGATCGAAATGCACTTCCTACCCGATGTTTACGTGCCCTGCGAAGTCTGTCATGGTAAACGCTACAACCGCGAGGCGCTGGAAATACAATTCAAAGGTAAAACGATCAGCGATATTTTAGAGATGACCTGTGAACAGGCACTGGAATTCTTCGAGAATATACCGGCGATCGCGCGAAAGCTACAAACACTCGTCGATGTTGGCATCGGCTATATTTCACTTGGCCAATCCGCTACGACGCTTAGCGGTGGCGAGGCTCAACGGATCAAGCTGTCCAGCGAGCTGAGTCGTCGACCAACCGGTCGAACGCTCTACATCCTCGATGAGCCAACTACAGGATTGCACATGGCTGATGTCGACAAGCTGCTCGGTATGTTGCACGCGCTTGTCGATACCGGTAACAGCATGGTGGTGATTGAACACAACTTAGACGTCATCAAAAACGCTGATTGGTTAATTGACGTCGGTCCGGAGGGTGGTGACGCTGGCGGCTCAATCGTCGCCACTGGCACCCCGGAACAAGTCGCAAAAGTTGCAGCCAGTTACACCGGCCAATTCTTGAAACGAATGCTATAACCGTTTACTTAGTAGGTTTGTCGGCAACCCGAGCTTTGCGCTGCGCCCGTTTTATCTTCACGATGTGTACGACGGTGGGGGCCGATGTAGCAAAGATTGCAAGGCCAAGCCCAGCCAAGATGTAGCTATCGATGTTCGGGATACGGCTGCCGACGTAGTAGCCGAGTAGTGGAAGCGTAATCCCCCAGAGCGTGTCACCGATAACCGTGAAGGTAATAAACCGTTTGAACGGCATACTGGCGACGCCGGCTAGTAGCGGAGTAAAGGAGCGGACAACGGGCAAGAAGTGGGCAACTAGTAATGTTTTTGCCCCAAATCGGTCATAAAATTTTTCGGCCTTCTTAATATGATCGCGTCTGAATATTACGCCGTCGGGCTTGCTGAATATTTTGGTGCCAAATTTTCTGCCAGTGAAATAGGTGAAACTGACGCCACCAATGGCCATG
>JACMPL010000001.1 GCA_014377525.1 Candidatus Saccharimonadota bacterium | reverse complement strand
TCAATACCAATACTTGTTGAATTTAAAAATAGTGGAATAGTTAGGCGTTTCCCTACTTTAATAACATCTTCAGGCATAGCAGTTTCTGGCTTTATTTTTATGACAGTAGGCCTCATTCTGCGAACTGTCACTATCGGCAGGCGAGAGGCTAAGCACCTCGCCTATCTCGGGAAGCCATCGATACGGGAAGTCTTACGAACCAATGACAGTAAATAGTTTCTCTAAGCATAGAGAATTATTCTTGTTTGGAGTAATCGGTGTTCTGGGATACATCGTCGATGTTACCATAACTAAGTTAGGCGAGTCCATGTTTGGAGTATATGGTGCCAGGATCCCGGCATTTGTCGCCGCCGCAACCGTGACATGGGCGATGAATAGAACGTTTACTTTTTCGCAAAAGCAAAAAGTGCACAGTAGTTTACTTAGGGAATATTTGCACTATCTGAGCTTAATGATCGTAGGATTAACGTTTAATTACGTAGTGTACGTAGTTAGTGTTACGTTACTTGCAAAGCATAGTTATACAATATATGCCAGTGTTGCGTTAGGAAGTTTGGCGGGCATGACCGTTAATTTTGTTAATTCAAAGAAATATCTATACAAGCAGTAGACTAAGTGCCAATGCTGCGGCTACAATCGAGCTAAGTACTTGCCGTACCCGGACTTCTTGAGCGGTTCAGCGATAATATTGAGCTGCTCCTTGCTAATAAAGCCCTGCCGATAAGCGATCTCCTCAATACAACCGATCTTAATACCGGTTCGCTTTTCGATAACCCGGATGTACTCGCTGGCATCGTTCATGGATTCAAATGTGCCAGTATCGAGCCATGCTGAGCCGCGGTCCATTGTTTGGACTTTGAGGCGGCCGCGCTTCAGGTATTCTTCGTTGACGGTAGTAATTTCGAGCTCGCCACGCTCACTTGGCTGGATATTTTTAGCGATCTCCACGACATCGTTGTCGTAGAAATATAGTCCGACAACTGCAAAGTTAGATTTCGGTTGGGCTGGCTTTTCTTCGATAGAAACGGCGTGGTTATTGTCGTCGAATTCAACGACTCCGTAGCGCTCTGGGTCGGAAACTTCGTAAGCAAAGACGATGCCACCTTCTGGATCGACGCAGGCTTCTAGGCTCTTCCCAAACGCTTCGCCGTAGAAAATATTATCACCTAGAATTAAGGCTACTTTATCGTCTCCGATAAATTCTTCGCCGATGATAAAGGCTTGAGCAAGGCCGTCGGGAGTTGGCTGTGCGGCATACGTCAGGCTTATGCCAAGCTCAGATCCATCACCGAGCAAACGTTGGAACTGGGCTTGATCGGCTGGGGTAGTGATGATCAGAATATCTTTGATGCCAGCCTGCATGAGCGTGCTCAGTGGGTAGTAAATCATCGGCTTGTCGTAAATTGGCATGATTTGCTTGGAAATACCTTTGGTAATTGGGTACAGTCTGGTGCCGGAACCTCCGGCTAAAATTATACCTTTCATACTGTCTGCTCCTTCTGTAAATAATCGGTTAAATCCTCATTCCAGTCGCGCGAAGCGAATCCACTAGCCTGTAACTTGGTCAGGTCGAGTGTACTCCGAAGTGGCCGCGGTGCAATACCGCTTTTACCAGCGTAGTAGTCGGCAGTAGAAGTATTGGTGACGGTATTTGGTAAGCCAGCTGTGGCGTAGATAGCCCGAGTAATATCAGCCCAGCTGGCCGACACCCCGCTATTACTTACGTTGTAAACGCCGTATGCGGCCTCTGTCGCCAGTAAATGATCAATTGCCCGGACGAGTTCGCTGACGAATGTCAGCCGGCCTACCTGGTCCGCTACGACGGTCGGGTTAATGTCTCGTTTGCCAAGATCGAGCATAGTCCGAACGAAATTTTTACCGTCGCCGATAACCCACGAGGTACGGATGAGATACTGTCGTGGCACCAGACTCATTGCGATATCGCCGGCCGCTTTACTGGCGCCGTAGACAGACAATGGTGAGAAGGGCTCATATTCGGCGTGGGAATCCTGGCTGCCGTCAAACACGTAGTCGCTCGAAATATGTACGAGTAGCAGGTCAAGGGCAGTGGCCGTTCGGGCGAGGTTTGCGACGGCTTCGGCGTTCACTTTCCAAGCGGCGATTCGGCCCTCTGGTGTTTCGGCTCCATCAACATTCGTGTAGGCGGCGGCGTTGAGAATAACTTTTATGCTGGACCAGTCGTAGGCTGCAACTGAGGTTACATTGGTGATATCAAGTTCGCCGACATCGGCGAAACGGGCGCCCGGGTATTGCTGGCGCAGTGCGGTACCGAGCTGTCCGTTCGCCCCAACGATAAATAGTTCATGGCCGGCGTACATTAAAATTTTATTGCCGTTACATCGGCCAATAATGGGTGATTCTGATCTTTTTCGGACACGATAGTTTTGTCACCGGTCAATGGCCAATCGATACCAAGCGCGGGATCGAAAAGGTTAACGAATGTATAACTTGTTTCTGGTGACCAGTGCGCGTTTACGAGGTAGGTGTAGGTGACATTTGTCTCGAGTGTCTGGTAGCCGTTAGCGACGCCACGCGGCACGAATACTCCGATATCTGGTGTAATCTCAACAGTAAGTGTTTGCCCAAAGCTACTACCTGTGCGAATATCAACCCAAGCACCGTACACCTTCCCGTTGGCCACGGAAATATATTTCTCCCATGGCTCAGCGTGCAGTCCACGGGTCACACCAACCTCTTCATTGTAAGAGAAATTATTTTGAACTACCTCGAACTTCGGCAGTCCAAGTGCTTCCAACTTTTCTTTTTGATAATTCTCTTTGAACCAACCGCGACTATCACCGTGCACTGCTAAATTAATAATGTAGAGCCCAGGAATAACCGTCTCGGTGACGCTCAGATCTTTAGCCATTATCGGCCAAGCTCCTGATACTTTGCTTCGGTTTCGTCCTTCTGTGGCTGCCACCAAGCCTGGTTTTCAGTGTACCAGTCGATGGTGGCTTGCAGGCCAGCCGTGAAATCGGTGTACTTTGGTTCCCAGCCAAGTTCTTGCCGGAGCTTACTAGAATCAATGGCATAGCGCATATCGTGGCCGGGACGGTCGTTAACGTGCTCAAGCCACGATTGGTCCTTACCCATAAGGCGGAGGATCATGTTGAAAACCTCAAGGTTATTTTTCTCGCCGTCAGCACCAATCAGGTAGGTTTCGCCAATCCGGCCTTTTTCGAGGATGGCTAGAACGCCCGAGGAGTGATCTTCGGTGTGAATCCAATCGCGGACATTCTCACCGGCGCCGTACAGCTTAAGTTTTTGGCCACTCAAAATATTGGTAACTTGGCGGGGGATCATTTTTTCGACGTGTTGGTAGGGGCCATAATTGTTGGAGCAGTTACTAATGGTCGCTTGGATACCAAAGCTGCGCACCCAAGCCCGCACTAGGTGGTCGGAGGCGGCCTTACTACTGGAGTAGGGGCTTGATGGGTTATAGGGCGTGTCTGGGGTGAATTTGGCGGGATCGTCGAGCTCTAAGTCACCGTAAACTTCATCGGTAGAAACGTGGTGGAGTCGCTTGCTGTGCTTACGAATAGCTTCGAGAATCCGGTAGGTACCGATAATGTTCGTTTCGACAAATGGCCACGGCGAGTGCAGTGAATTATCGTTATGGGATTCGGCGGCGTAATGTACCACCACGTCACAGTCGGCCACGGCAGCATCGATGGCAGCTTCGTCGCAAATGTTGGCGTGGATAAAACTGACGCGTGACGCATCAAGTCCGGCGATGTTGGCTTTATTGCCGGCGTAGGTTAGGGCGTCATAAACAGTGATATGCCAGTCTGGCCGCGCGTTGTATAGATAATGGACGAAATTTGAGCCGATAAAACCGGCGCCCCCAGTAACAAGTATGTTCATAACATGTACTATATAGGACTTATTAATTTTGTTGTACCCCTAGAAGCGGCTTATGATAGCTTTCGGTATTAACTTACTGATTTGGTATGATGTCACCATGATAGTAGTAATTATTGCAGGAGGCTCAGGCAGTAGGTTATGGCCGTTGTCTACACCGGAGTTCCCTAAACACCTGCTCAAAATTGGCAATAGTGAAACATCGCTTTTGCAAAATACGTACAATCGAGCCAAGCGGGTCGGTAAGACGGTGTATGTCGTAACCGACGGCAGCCATGCTGAACACGTCCGCAGTCAGCTACCCGAGCTTGGCGCTGACGCATTCATCGTTGAACCTGCACGTCGTGGTACGGCGAGCTGTATTATTGCGGCACTATCGCGCATTGCTCAAACTCATGATTCGGATGAACCTATAGCCTTCATGCACGCTGATCATTATATTCGTGATATTAAAAGCTATGTTCACAGCTTTAAAATTGCAAACTTAGTTGCTCAACAAGAAAAGCGTATCGTCCTCATTGGCGTAGAGCCAGATTACTCGGCAACTAGTTTTGGTTATATTGAAAAGGGTGATTTGCTTGACGAATCCCTGTACGTTTTCAACGTGACGAGCTTTCAAGAGAAGCCAGATTATACGACAGCTCAAAATTACTTAAAAAGTGGAAATTATCTCTGGAATTGTGGCTATTTTGTCGGCAGTGTTACTAGTTTTACGAAAGCTATGGAGCAGTTTGCCCCAGAATTACTAGTTTCGTACCAGCTTTTATTAAACTCAGCCGAAGATACCTATGACGACAAGTACCTATCGCTTTCAACGCAAGCTATCGACTATGCATTAATCGAAAAAGTAACCAATCTATTGGTGGTTCCCGCTGCTTTCGACTGGATGGATCTTGGCTCGTACCGCGACCTTGCTAAAGCAGTTGGTAGCGACGAAAAAGGTAATTATCAGGCCGGGGAATTGATCGAAACAGAAGATACATACAACACCTTTGTTCAGAACCATGAAGATAAACCGGTTGTCGTGATTGGCATGGACAACTGCGTGGTTGTCAATACGCCTCAAGGTATATTAGTGACCCGTAAAGACCTCTCGCAAAAAGTTAGCGAAGTTAGTAAGCGACTTAAATTATAGAATTAGAAGGAGACAAGATGAAAAAACTAATAGCATTTGACCTTGATGGAACACTAGCCCCAAGTAAATCTACGCTCCCGGCAGAAATGAAAACTTTGCTCGACGCGCTACTCGAAAAGTATGAAGTTTGTGTAATTTCTGGTGGCAAGTATGAATTATTTCAGCGCCAGGTGCTCAGCCAATTAACCACCGAGCCACGATTACTCAAAAAATTACACTTGATGCCAACTAGTGGCACGCGTTATTACACGTACGATGAAAACGAAAATAATTGGCGCCTAAACTATGCAGAGGATTTTACTCCCGAGCAAAAAGCCGAAATTATTGCTGCGTTAGAACAGGGCCTCGAAGAATCAGGTTATAAGGATCTTAAGACATACGGCGAAACCATAGAAGACCGCGATAGCCAGATAACATTGTCTATATTAGGTCAGGAAATTGTTGCTGAACTCGGTGACGAGGGCGTTCGAATCAAAGATGAATGGGATCCGGACGGTAGTAAAAAATTAGCGATTAGGGCTAACGTCGCTCCCAAAATTCCGTCTTTTGAAGTTCGTGCCGCTGGCGCAACATCAATCGACGTTACGAAACCTGGCGTTGATAAAGCCTATGGTATGAACAAGCTGATGGCAGCCACCGGCTATTCTATGGACGATATTTTGTTTATGGGGGATAAGATTATTGAGGGTGGCAATGACTATCCGGTTCAGCAAATGGGAATCGACAGTCTGAGCGTTCGTAACTGGCAAGATACCGCCGTCGCCCTAAGAGCAATCTTGTATATAAGCTAGTAGCTATTAATTATAGGCGATAATTGCGTTACAATAATGCTACCTAACAGAGAAAGATCCCATGCCAAAAACTACCACCGATCAAGCCATCGACGCCAGTAGCCTAAAAGCAACCCCCGAAATAGAAGATTTCGGCCACAAATATACCGAGGAAGGTAGTGGTAAAGTCGGTGGAAAACTCATCGATAATTATTTCGTGAACGTTAAAAAATTATTTAAAACGTCGAAAATAACGAGTGGTTCGGCTATCGAACTGGGCTGCGGCGAGGGGTTTTCGACGGAGCGCCTGCGTAACATGTTGCCTGCTACGGTGAAGCTGTCGGCTTCGGAATACGTTGCGTCACTGGTGCCGCTTGCCCAAGCGAAGAACCCCGGGGTCCCGGTTACCGAAGAAAGTATTTATGAACTCAAGCACGCTGATGCGTCGTTTGATCTGGTGTTTTTGCTAGAAGTATTAGAGCATTTGGATTACCCCGATAAAGCTCTCCAAGAAATTGCGCGGATTCTTAAACCGGGCGGCTACCTAATCCTCGGCGTTCCGCGGGAGCCGTTGTGGCGGGCTCTCAACATGGCGCGTGGCAAATACTTGAAAAACCTTGGCAATACGCCGGGCCACCTCAACCACTGGGGCAGTAATTCGTTGTTTCGTTTTATCAAGCAGCACTTTGGCCCGATCCTGGCATCGCGCCAGCCATTGCCCTGGACGCAAGTTCTGGCTCAGAAACGTCTGACTAAGTAACGCGGCAAGGTCTATTCAACAGTTACCGACTTAGCGAGATTGCGCGGTCGGTCAACGTCAAAGCCTTTGGCGACGGCGACATGGTACGAAAACAGTTGCATGGCGATCGCGACCAAAATTGGTTGCGTTTGTTCCATGGTTTTTGGTAGGTACACGACGTTGTCGGCTAGTTTTTCGATTGCGGTGTTACCTTCGGTTGCGAGTGCAAAAACGTGACCTTTGCGGGCTCTAATTTCTTCGATACTGGATATTGTTTTATCGAGTAACGGCGAATCGGTAGCGATTGCAAACGTCGGGAAATCCTTGTCGATCATGGCTAGCGGCCCATGCTTCATCTCTCCTGCAGCGTAACCCTCGGCGTGAATGTAGGAAACCTCTTTGAGTTTCAAAGCACCCTCTAGCGCGCACGGGTAGCCGTATTGGCGACCAATGTAGAGAAAATCTCGGGCATTTTGATACTTATGGGCGATCTTGGCGATGTCATCTGACAATTTGAGAACGGCTTCAGCCTTGGCTGGGAGCGCCTCCAGCTCTTTGAGTAGCGGTTTGTACAGTTTGCTAGCTCCGTCGCTTAGATGCAGCGCAATCAGCGTCAGGACGGTCACCTGAGCGATGAAGGCCTTTGTACTGGCCACAGCTTGCTCGGGACCGGCGTGACAGTAAACGCCGGCGTCGGTCATTCGAGCGATGGTACTACCTGGAGTGTTTACAATACCAAGTTTGAGTACACCATAATCTTCGACTTTTTTAAGTGCGGCAATCGTATCGGCTGTTTCTCCAGATTGGGATATAGCTAGCAGCGCGGTACTGCGTGAAAACGGTTCACAGCGATACTTGAATTCACTGGCTTGCTGCACTTCGACCGGTATGCCGGCGATTTCTTCGATAAGATATTCGCCAACCAGTCCAGCGTAGTAAGAAGTCCCGCAGGCAACGATGACGATTCTATCGATGTAACGCAGCTGAGCGACGACGTTTTCGAGTCCACCAAGCTTGACGATACCTTTGCTAGCTTTGACGCGGCCGCGAATCGCCGAGCGGATGGTTTCGGGCGCCTCATAAATTTCTTTCAACATGTAATGAGCGTAGTCGCCAAGCTGGGCTTTTTTAGTGTCGAGATCGAGCAACTCGACGTCATGCTCGATAGGTTTATCAGTGCGAGTATTATGAACTTTCAGGGAATTTTTAGTAATGACAGCTACATCATGATCATCGAGATAAATAACCTTTTTGGTGTGCTCAAGGATTGCCGATGGGTCGGATGCTAAGATATATTCTTCCTCGCCGACGCCAATGACTAAGGGGCTCGACAGGCGGGCGGCGAACAGGCTATCTGGCTCATGCGTGGTAACGGCGGCAATGGCGTAGGCGCCGGTCAGATCGGCTAGTGCGGCTTTAAAAGCAGTGTTGAATGAACCGGTTTGCTTAAAATAATAATCGATCAAATGGGGCACGACTTCGGTATCGGTTTCTGAAATAAAAACGTACCCTTCAGCTCGTAATTTTGTGCGTAGTTGCTCGTGATTTTCGATGATGCCGTTATGTACGACAAATATAGTTTTGTCGCTATTGGCATGCGGGTGAGAGTTGAGAATGCTCGGCTCGCCGTGTGTTGCCCAGCGGGTATGGCCGATAGCTAACGGCGCTGTCGATCCGGCCGCCAGTATAGTTTTGAGTTGGACGACTCGCCCAACTTGCTTGGTATTAACGGCGGTATTCTTATTGATAAGCACGATACCAGCCGAGTCATAGCCCCGATATTCGAGCGCTTGTAAGCCGTCCATTATGACAGGGGCAGCCGGTCGTGTTCCAATGTAGCCAACGATTCCACACATTATGTATCGCTCCTTGTATCAAGACTAGTTTTAATAAAAATTTTCATACTGCTCGTAAACGCCTGTACCGAAAACTGCTGGGCGTGTTCGGTAATAGCGTCATAGTTGAAGTTTTTGACGACGGCAACTTCTAATACCTCAGTTAAACTTTTAACAGTTTGTTTAGTAAAGAATAAGCCAGTTTTGGGCGTGATGTAATCGAGCGATCCGCCTTTTTTGTAGGCGATCACCGGGGTTCCGGCTGCTTGGGCTTCGACGGCCACAATACCGAAGTCATCCATATTCGGCATGATAAAACCAAGAGCTGACTGGAAGTGTCCAGCGATATCGGCGTCACCGACATTGGTCAAGAAGGTGACATTGCGACCAGCCATCTTTTCTAGTCGGCGATGGTCAGGGCCATTACCGATAACAACTAGCGGCACTTTTAATTCGGTGCAAGCTTGCACCGCAAGGTCGATGCGCTTGTAAGGCGTTTGCCGGCCGGCAACCACGAAACCATGCCGGGTAACCGGCTTGTTGCGCTGTTTGAACCGCTCAGTTTCGACTGGTGGAAAAATGACGGTTGAGTCGCGGCGATAAAACCGTTTGATCATGGCTTGGGTGTGCGTTGAGTTGGCGATCATGACATCTGGTTGGCGAGCAGCGTGCCGATCCCAGCGTTTTAACGGACCGACTAGTAGTCGCAGCCCAAGTTTTGCAATCCAATTGAGTCCGCGGTGGAAACCGGGATTTTTGAGATATTCGCTGTAGCGAATCCAGTAGTAATGCGTCGGCGAGTGGCAGTAGGAAATGTGCAAGGTATCTTTGCCGGTGCGAACGCCTTTGGCCTCAGCACCACTGCTAGAGATCACGAGGTCATAGTCGCTGAGATCAAGCCGACTAAAGTACCAGGCCCGCAAAACGGGTAAGAACTTTTTGAGGCTCTGCGGAATTTTTTGGAGTGACCCAGTGCGAACATCTGCATCTTTGAACCAATCGATTTTGCTGGGATTATACTGCGAGGTATAAATCGGCGCATTGGGGTAGAGATTGTGTAACTCTAAGACAACTCGCTCAGCGCCACCAACGCCGGTGAGCCAATCGCAGACAATCGCGACGCGTAGTTTAGCCATTAGCGGGCTCCTCGGTGAAATAATACGACAGAAATCGTCCGAATAATGATGATAATGTCGCCCCAGAAACTCCAATTCTGCACATAGAACAGGTCGAGCTTACGACGTTCTTCGAACGGAATATCGCGTCGACCAGATACGACGGCTAGACCCGTCAAGCCGGTTTTAACGCTGAGTAGCAGACTTTTCTGGCCATATTTTTCGAGTTCGAACGGCTCGAGCGGACGGGGTCCGACTAAGCTGATATCGCCGCGAACGACGTTCAGTAGCTGCGGTAATTCGTCCAGACTGGTCATGCGAAGAAAACGACCAAGCGGTGATATCCGTGGATCGTTATCAAGGAAGTCACCGTTGGCCCGATACTGCAGTGCCAGTTCTGGTCGTCCCATTTTTTCGAAGCCTTGCTCTGGCGACATCCGATTATAGGCATGCAGCACGGTTCGGAACTTAAATATCTTGATTTCCGACCCGAACCGTGACAGACGTTTCTGGGCAAACAGCGGATCGCCCTTATCGAATAGCATTGCTAGGCAAATCAGCAGAATAACCGGCGACGCGATAACCAGTCCGATGCTGCCGGCTAAAATATCAAAAATTCGCTTTACGACGCGTCCCCAACCGATCAAAGCCGTTTGGTGGACCGCAATAATTGGTATCGAATGGAACAAATCGACCTCGATTTTACCGCTAAAGAGCTCTCCGTTACCCGGTATGAAGCGGTAGGCGATATGATTTTGTTGGGCATAGGTTAGGATCGTGTCATTGGCGTCGGAATTGGCATATAGTTCGGTTTGAATAATAGTGTGCAGCTGAATATTATCGAGCGCCGCTTCGGCTTCGGCAAAACTTTTGAAGACGGTATAGCCGGTATCACTGCGGTGCGGATGTTTGCTGCCGCCAACGATACCAACGACCCGATAACCCGTCAATGTGGTGCGAGCGAGTGACTGAATTAGTGTGTGCGTGGTGCGGGTATCGCCGACGATCAGAACATTATTGATGCCGACGCCGTAGCTGAATAGTTCTCGCCGAATTCGCCGTGCCATAGTTCGAAATAGTAGTACAAAGAACAGTGCCAGCCCGAAACCGTAGACCGTCACTAGGCGGGCGGGAAAGATCGCAACATTAGCGATATAAGCGTAACTAATAGCAAATAGAATGCCAATGAACGACCCGACGACCAGCCGGCCGAGCTCGCTGAAGCGTTTTTCGTGTACGCGGGCGTTGTATAACCCTAACAATCCAAAAATCAGGATCCAAAATGGTAGTAACGTTAGAAAGATTGTGAAGTATTCACGGGAGTTAACTTGTGCGCTCAGCATGCGGCTGCTTAGGCTGACGCGGAGCACGTAGGCCATGCTAAAGGCTAGTAAAATGGCTAGAAAATCACCAATCATCAAGCAGATACTGTAGGCGATGGAAGTGTTATTGCGCATAGGTGTTCATTTTATTGTAACGAACATAGTCGACATTGCGGCATATTCGTTATACTGAATTGTAACACTATGCGACCTTCAGCCCTTAAGTACGCGATATTGTCAGCTGTTGGCTCAGCTGTTCTAATTATATTGGCGCTCATGCCGTTCCATGCCTTCCTCACTGTTTGGTTATCATCGAGCTTGGGCCACTACACGGCCCTCC
>JACMPL010000020.1 GCA_014377525.1 Candidatus Saccharimonadota bacterium | reverse complement strand
GCTCCTAAACACAGAGTTTCTACTATACTTACAGCTTTGCGGCGTAATACAGCCGTTGCATCCACACATTCTATCGTGCCCCTAGATACGTCAAAAAAACAGCCTAGTGCCTGTAGTGATCTATACTACGCTAGCCAAGTTATCCACAGAAAGCCGTGAAATGTTATAGTACATGCCTATATTCACACATTTGACATTCCCCCGCTTTCCCATTCTCGTATTCGTTTTTTGACATTTAAGCATTATTATATGTTTATATAGTTTTTTACGTAATGCCACTTTTATATAAATACTGAACAAAATACGAACTAACGAGGTGGTAGTACAGGGGAACAGCGGTAAATTCCTAAACCAACCAACTACTCTTCCCTTTAAAATTCTTTGGTATTTCAGCGGTAAAGCAGAACTTACCGTATGCTGACTAGTCTACTTATAGTACGCCCTTCCCTCTACCCTGACATCAACGTAATTTGCTGGCGTGATGTTTTGCTTACTAAGGTTCGCCTGCACTGCCATGAATGACCCTGCCTGGCGAGCCGGGTCATCGCGCTGCAAATTAAACTTAACGGAGTATGGCTGCCCCTGAATACCGACATCGAGCTCACGGGCATTTGACAGCAGTGTCAGAGAACTTAGCGTAAACTTACGGGCGGCTAGTTGCTCGGCGACCGATGTTATGAATCGAACATCGCTGCTTGAGAGCGTTTCTTGGCCAACGGTTACGGCAAACTGGCTCTGATCAACAACTGCCGGTAGTTTGGGTGATTGACCGGGAATCGTCGCGCCAACGGCCAGCGCCCGGCCGGTATCACTCACAATATAGCTGCCATTGGCCGCAGACAGCACAAGGCTCGGCTTACTCGGCGTCAATTGAACCACGGCTGTATGCGTGACCAGTGGCAGCACGACTTGTACGTCGGCCAGCTCAGGAAATTTAGCAAGAAGTTTCGAGCGAATTTGCGTTGCATTAATCGTTATCTTATTGCGGTTGAGCGATGAACTCGCTAGTATCTGGCTGACGAAAGCCTGATAAACCGCCGTCGGTTGTAAGTATTGAGCCCCTGCCGTCTGCTCGACGACGATTCTTGGCGTGCCTGAGACACTTACCATCACGAATAATCCTACTACCGCGACAATTAAAAATATGATTAACCCGAATTGGCGTACCCAAAATCGACCGACTCGTTTGATCGAAGCGGCTGCATCGGATGGCAGGATCCGACCAGTGTTAGCGGGCTGTTCGGACCGCCGGGCATGATAAGAATAATTAACGCTCGGACCACGGGTTGTTTCGTGATTGCGGGTACGCATCGTCGGTTTTTTTTGTTTTTTATTAAGCTTCATACTGGCTAGGTCTGACCGTTCTTGAGCAGTATTTTAGCAATGGCTAGACCGGCGTTCGGTTGCGCAAGCTGGCCGATCGCCGACTCCAAAGCCTCCCGCTGAGCTGGCTTCTCAAGCAACTCACCGATTACGGTGGCTAGCCTTCCCTCTTGTTCGAGCTGCGTTTCGGTCAGCTTGATTACCGCCTGCCGCTTGACTAATTCATCAGTATTTTTATTGGCCCACGGCTGGCCAGTGGTCGTTGGAACGATGATGCAGGCTTTGCGCTGCACGGCGAATTCGGCCAAATTCGTAGCCCCTCCCCTGGCGACAATAACGTCGGCCGCGCCACTGTAGGCATACAAGTTATCAACGAAACCCTCTATCCGAACCTGTTTCATACGTTCTTTTGTCAGTACGGCGGCATAGGCTCGCTCGGTTTTCTCTAACAGGTCACGGCCGGTGATATGTAGCAGCACTAACTTCGGTCGTGCGCGTAGTAGAGCCAAGCTATTGGCAACCACAATGTCGTTTACTATGGCGGCTCCATTGCCGCCGCCAGTTACTAAAACTACTTGGTCAAAGCCAGTTAGGCCAAGTTGTGTCCGATACGTACGCTTCAAATCAGCCGTGACGACTTGATATTTCTTATTGATAGGAACACCCACCATGACGGTTTTATCAATTGGGTACGGATAGATTTCTTCGGGGAGTGCGACTGCGTGCAACTTCGCCCAACGGGCAATCAAGCGATTGGCTAAGCTTGGGATTGCATCCGAGTCATGCGTAATATACGCGGTACCGTTCAACTTGCCACCGATGGCAACTGGCACGCTGACAAATCCACCACGCGTAAAAATAATATCTGGCCGAAGTTTGCGTAGCAAGAAGTAACTCTGTATCGTACCTGCGACAATCAGAAATAAATCGCGAAGGTTTTTATAGACCGTTGGGAGGTCTAACAACTGCCGTAAGCCTTCGCCGTGGTATCGACGAAATTTACCGGCAAAAACCGTATAAACAGCATCGATATTAGGATCAGCCGCTGGTAAATCAGCTAACTTATCGCCGCGCTGACCAATATAAATAATCCGGGTGGTAGCATCGAGCTGCTTTAGATCAGAGGCGACTGCCAAGATCGGGGTGATATGCCCCCCGGAGCCGCCGCCTGTCACGACTATCGTCATAACTCTTCCCTTTCTTTCCTACCGATTCATTACTTACTCGCGGTACGGTATGAACGGTATAGCGAGAAACTTGAAAAACTAATCCAACGGCAGCCGTCACAAAAACGATACTGGTACCGCCGTAGCTGATAAACGGCAGCGTAATACCTTTAAGCGGCAGGACGCCGATCATGGCGCCAATATTGATCAATGACTGTACGCTGAGCCACGCAAGCACACCACTAACGAGTAAGCGCGAAAAGTCGTCGGGCGCGCGCTCGACAATTGACTTCATACGAGCAAAGAATGTCAGGAGCAGCGCCAACAGCGCCACCGTACCGATGAAACCAAACTTTTCGGCGTAGATTGCGAAGATCGAGTCATTAGCCGCCTGCGGAAGATATCCGTACGCCTGAACACTCTTGCCAAGACCAAGCCCTGATAAACCGCCGGAACCGACGGCAATCAAAGCCTGACAGGCTTGGTAGCCGGAGTCCTGGCAATTGGCAGCCGGATGCAAGAAGGTCGCAACTCGATCGCGGCGATAAGCCGATGGCAAGATTACGAGTGCGGCTAGAATTGCAATCAGCCCACCGATCAAAACCAGCCGTTTCATGTTGACACCTGCAACGAAACACATCGTTCCGAACATCGCGATCATCACACCCATCGAACCGAGATCGCTTTGAGCACGAATGCTTTGAGGCCCCGCGATAAACAAACCGACGACGACCAAGGCAATAATCAGCGGTCGCAATGTCGATTTAAAATCATCAAGTTTATTAGCTTTAGCCCGAGCCGCCAAAAATCCGGCAAGCGCAAACAGCAAGGCAAATTTAACAAACTCTACCGACTGAAACGAGAAGCTGCCGAGTCGCACCCAGCGGTGTGCTGGATAATCGGGGTTAACCGGCATGATCAGTGCGACTACTGTTGCCAGCGCTGCGAATGCTAGCATCGGCTTAACGAATTTTCGCCAAACCGGTAGCGGAATCTGTGACGTTGCGACGAATGCCATAAAAGCGAAACCGATCGCTATCAGCTGCTTGGTAATATAGTGGCTGTTGCTAACGCCACTGGCCGCGCTCAACGCCGGACTGATCGAATATACGACGATCAGCCCAACACCAACCATGGCGGCGCACAGCATAACTAACCAGTAGTCAGGCCGATGGCGGCGACTTGTCGGCGACTCTGCCTGCTGAGAACGAGACACGGGTCGCCGAACGGTACGCGGATGCATCGAGCTAAACTCCCGTGCCTAGCAAATAAACGATTAGCCCCAGTACGCCGGCGACTTGGCCAAGAATCCAAAAACGCATGGTGACTTTGGTTTCTGGCCAGCCAATCGCTTCGAAATGATGATGAATCGGCGAAGATAAGAAGACTTTTTTGCCATGCCGAAACTTTCTTGATAACCGGTTAATGATAACCGATCCGGTTTCCATAACATAGACGGCACCAATGATCGGCAGCACGTAAATGGTATTTGTCTGCATAGCAATAATACCGAGCGCAGTACCAATCGCAAACGAGCCGATATCACCCATAAAGAAACGAGCCGGAAAAATATTGAACCAGGTGTAGCTCAAGAGAGCGCCCACAACGGTCAAACAAAAAGCCGCCAGCGCGTACTTCGATTGGATCGTGCAGATCAGAGCGTAGACGGTAAACGATGAGACCAGGAGTCCCCCAGCCAGACCATCGAGACCATCGGAAATGTTAACTGCATTTGCGGTGGCGGTTACTACCAACCAAAATAGCGGTATGATAAAAATACCGATGTGTAGATTATCGATACCAGGTAGATGAATCGAGGTCACGCCCAACTTGTCATAGAACCAGAAACCACCCGCCACCGCGACAATGCTGTATAGTGCAAATTTAACGCTCGATTTCATGCCAGCTATCTTAGCGTTTATACCGCGAACGTTCATGATGTCGTCGACTAGGCCGATAGCTCCAGCTGCGACCAGGCCGGCCAACGGTAACCACGTTTGGTTACGGTTGAGGTTTGCGCTGAGCGTAACGATCGTGATGGACGCTACAAAAATCAAACCAGCCATAGTTGGAATATTGCGGCGATGCTTTGCAGCGTGCAACTTCGCATAAACGGTTGCTGCCCCACCCGACCAAGCTTCGGTGCGGGCTTTCTTCCACCATTCATATTTGTAAGCGGCTGTTGTATACAACGGTGTTATCGCCATGGTCATCGCAAAGCTCGCGAAAGCTAGCAAAAAAATGTGTATTAAGTTACTTGTTGATATTCCAATATATAACATGTTCATAGGGGTGAATTTCTTTTAATTATACCACTAATGCTGCCGCATTAGGCCATCATTAGCGGCTTTGTTATCGACTTTTTGGCGAAACATATGAATCATTGATTAACATGTGTGCCAGGTCACCGAAAATTGGCTGAGCCGCGGCTGTACCGGCGTATGCCCCGTTGGAAACTTTGGGCTTGTCAACGAATACGACGATGACGTACTGCGGTTTGTCGCCGCCAACAAAACCAGCATAGGTACCATTGAATTCATTGTCCTCGTAACCGCCACCCGGCTTGGCGATCTGAGCCGTTCCGGTTTTACCGCCGACCGTGTATTTAGTCTGGTCGAATCTAACATTGAAATTGTGCTTCTGAACCACGTTTTGCATCAATGGAATCATAGCTTGAGAAGTCCCAGCCGAAACGACGTTCGTAGCTAAGATTTTCGGCGCGGCCATGACCGTTTGAGTCCCATTTATCATAGATTCTACTAAGTGCGGTTGGTAGTACGTACCGCCGTTGATCATGGCCGATAGGGCTCCGGCAAATTGAATTGGCGTTGCCGTCATAGCCTGGCCGAAGGCCGTGTTAGCATACGTCAGGTCGATACCCGCGCCGTTTTCCTTGGGGCCCGGTATGTAACCGGCCGCTTCATACCCCTGCTCTATGCCGGTTGGTTGGCCGAATAGATAGTGCTTTGTTAGATACGTATTCCAAGCGGTGCGAGCTTTTAGATTTATCTCGCCGCCGCCCATCTGCATTAATTCCCAGGTCGCACCGGTATTGAGTGATAGGTTCAAAATATCAGCAATAGTGCGTTGGCCAGCACCCCCGTCCTCCTCAATATTACTAATCCTAAAGCTATCAACCATAAAAAACGACGGGTCATAATAGCTAGTATTCGGCTTGATAACGCCCTGATCAATCGCCGCAGCCGTCGTCAGTGATTTCATAATCGAACCAATTTCGATCGGATACGATACGGCGGCGTTTTGGAAAGTCGACGGATTTTCGACTGTAGCGTAATTGCCTGGGTCGTAGCTCGGATAGTTTGCCATCGCCTTGACGGCGCCGTTGCTAGTGTCCAATATTACCGCGCTGCCACCAGTAGCTTTGGTGTCCGTAACGCCTTTGGCCAAAATAGTTTCCAGCTGCTGCTGCATTGCTAAATCGACTGTTAGAACCACGTCTTTTCCGTTCTGAGGTGGCGTTTGTATGTTACCGCTACTTGCAGCCAACGGGACGCCGCTAGCGTCAGTGATCGCCTTTAGCAGGCCGCTCTTACCTTTTAGTTGGGTATTTAGTGATTGCTCGACACCATATTGGCCGCCACCATCGGCGTCAACGAATCCCAGCAATTGTCCGGCCAAACTTCCCTGCGGATACGTCCGATAATCGATTGCCGACGAACCAATACCGGGAAATTTTAACGCCAAAATTTTAGTGTTTTGTTCGGGTGTTAGTTTTTTGGCCAAAATTACGTATCGGGTGTCTTTGGTAGCGAGTTGACCCTGCAATTTATTCGCGTCGACGCCGATGATCGCACTGAGCTTAAGCGCAACATTTTGGTTATTTTTTACATACGTTGGATCAGCATACAAGGTGTAGAGTTTTTGGTTGAGTACCAGCGGTAGCAAGCCATCGCCGTCATGGGCTTTTATAACACCTCGGCGGGCTGGTACCTCGTACTGCTTTAGCTGATCGCTAAGAGCAGCGGTTTTATAATAATCATAGCGGATAACCTGTACGTAGAATAAACGGACGCCAAAAATAAGCATCACAACCACAACGAATCCATACCAGATTCTTACCCTTTTGACGCCGGTTACTGCACTGTTTATGTTTGGCAAAGCCATTAGCGTTATTATACCCTCGTTTGGCGTTTAAGCCTAGCCGGGGCTAGATAGGATTAGTTCTGAAGCGTATCAGTCGGAGATACCGGAACAAGCGCTTTGGCAACTGCACTGTTCTGGACGCGGCTCAGCGATTGCAAGCGGGCCGAAGCAACCTGCAAATCATCATGTTCACTTTTGAGAACGGCATGCTGTTGCTGCAAGCCGTTGATTTCATACCCGTAGGCATTTGTCTTGGTAACCTGTGTTAAATAGAGCAGCCCGAGTAAGCAGGCCAGCACAATCAGAATAATGCTGTTTGACACCGGTCCGAGTTTAGTTTCGGTTGCCCGGAAACTTACCGCATTCCGGCCTTGGCTAGCGAAACGAGAGCGGTTCATCGATAGACTACTTGAGTATGTCATAAGATAATTCCTACGTTTTTTGCACAGCAGATACAGCCAGTGCATTAACCGTTGTTTTTTTGATATTAATTGTAGCCTCATTCCATTAGCGGTTTTTGCTAATGGAATGAGGACTGTTTTTGTACTCTAGCGTACTAAGCGTTGTCAGTAGTCTTAGACTACTTTGACGACAACTTTGTAGGCGCGGGAGCTGCTTTTGACCTGGATTGGCATGAAGCTACCCTTTCTCTATTTTTATTTTAACTGCTGCTCGTAGCTTTGCACTACGAGCTCGCGGATTGGAAACTAATTCATGGTGGCTGGCGGTTATAGGTCGCTTGGTCAGTAGCCGCAAATCGGCGTCATATCGGTCGCCTGCCATACTATTTAACGATTGCTTGACGATGCGATCTTCTAAGCTGTGAAAGCTGATGACCACGATTCGCCCGCCCGGTGCGAGTAATTGCATCCAAAGTGGCAAGCTGCCCTCTAATAGTCCGAGCTCATCGTTTACCGCAATGCGCAAGGCTTGGAATGTTCTAGTTGCCGGGTGTACTCGGCTGTGGCCAGGCCACGCTCGAGAAGCAATACTAGCCAGTTCAGCGGTCGTCCTAAACGGTCGATTTTCAGTGATTAGCTTGGCAATTTGACGCGCTTTTGGCTCTTCGCCGTATCTCGCCAAAATGTCAGCAATTTCTGATTCTTTATAGGTGTTCACGATGGTCGCCGCGCTAATCGCTTGACGTTGATCCATTCGCATATCGAGTGGACCATCGATGCTGATGGCAAATCCTCGATTTGCCTCGTTTAAATGTGGTGACGATACCCCAAGGTCGGCCAAAATCAGGTCAAACTGATTCCCCACAGCCGCCAACTCTTGGCTGGCAGATAGAAAATCTTGTGACCGTATCTCAACGTTTTTGCCGAAGCGTTCCGCAAGTTTTTGAACCGCATTTTCATCACGATCAACCAGTACGCTCGAAGCGGACTGTTTGGTGATAGCAAATACTGCACTAGCGTGGCCACCATACCCGGCCGTCAGGTCGAGATAGCGTTCACCCGCGTGCGGGTCCAAATACTGGAGGACTTCGTCCAGCAATACCGGTTGGTGTAGTTCATTATTTTGGTTTTTGTTTTGGTGCATGCGCTTGTTTTTGTTTTTGTTTTTCTTATTTCTGCGTGGACTAAGCCAAAGAAAGTTTTTATTGTTACAAGGTCACCTAATCAGCAATCAACTGTTTGTTTTTTTGTGTAAGTTTTTGTTTTTGTGTGATCAGCACCAGCCCGTATGTAAAGAAGGTAAAATGCGATTTTAAAAATCGACGAACTTCTTACTTGCTGATACCAATCTAAGTTTTTTTGAGAGACTTATGTGTGAGGTGGAGTTTTGGGAGGTGTTTTAAAAGGTGCGAGGGTTTTTTACATGGTTGCCCCATATCCATGTGTTGATTGCCGAATAGCCGATCTCGTAGTGAGAGCTTTTATTCGTATGAGCGAATTGTTAAAGTGCGGTGCAGCTTACATTACTAACAGTTTGCTAGTTGGCGGATTCTTTCGCAATCAAGCGCCAGTACTTTCCAACACCAACCGCGACAATATCACGGTTAATGCCAGCGAATTCCAGCAAATGTTGCTCGATCGTCACTCGGCCTTGACTGTCATCTAATTTGACCTCAACCTTGCCCATCCTGAACTGAACGTTGAGATCTGCTATCCGCTCGTCGAGAATGTCCCCTTCGAGCCGAGGCTCCACAAGGTTGTTCCAGACATCTAACGGGTATAGATGAAGATAAGTACCGAACCCACGTGTCACTACCACTCCCGAAGCGAATTTGTCTCGAAGTTCAGCTGGTATGGTTAACCGCCGCTTCTCGTCAAGCTTTCGTTCGAAGTAGTCTACCGATGACAAAGGGTATCCTTTAAGTTGCTAGTGGTTTTTGTTTTGATAGTTTGCCGTTTGGCTTGCTTGTTTTTCCACTACCATGATCATACAACCCACCACTCCCCACTACAAGCCACAAATACCCAATATAGTGGTGTTTTTGACACCATAACCGGAATGGTACGTAAATAACCCGTTATAACAAAAAACCTCCAGGTGGAGGAGATTATAAATTCTGGAAGTAAATTAGCGCTATTTAGGGAGCTCGTAACCATTTATCATGCTACAGACGCCTGAGCTTATATGGAAAACCGCAACGTCACCGCTCAATTTTGGTATGGCCGAAGCCCCGGATTCGGTCTGCGCAATCGTGCGCTGCATGTCAGGCAAAGCACTATCGTTATTGACTTCACAGTTCACTGTTGATGAACTGTGCTCAGCGTTTACTGCTACCATACCTGCTGGTACTAACAAGATGGCGCCAATTGCAGCACCCAAGACTAAAACTTTTTGGTCAAACTGCAAGGTTTCTAGACTCTTCATTGGAGTTAATTTTACATTTAATTTGTTATTTGTCAATAGCCTTCACTGCAGCTACACGCAATTAAAGTTTTTTTAATGACGAGCAGTCTCGATTAGTTAAGTTTTACTATTACCGCAATCAGATACTTTAACGCAACCTATTTGAATTCATGTTGGACTACGACGCCACCAATCGCAACACATTGTTCAGCATTGGCATGTTGAAATTCGACACCACCACTGATGTTAAGGTTTTTAGATGGTACATAAGCTTGGGAATTATTTTCGGCTGATTGGACGGTTCCGCTGGCATCAACTATTACAGACGTTCCATTTGTATCAAGTCCTTTTAATTCAGCGCGTTCTTGTACATGTACAGCACCTTCTTTCGGTAGCGGTGAAACAACGCAACCCGAGCGGTTGTCGTCAGCTTGATTGTAGATGTGATTACCACCATACATTGCAAT